>JAQUAB010000001.1:300000-543715 GCA_028687475.1 Candidatus Gracilibacteria bacterium
AAGTCTACAGAAAAAGCAGAAAAAAACAAAAATAGAGCATCTCTGTAACAGAATTTTCTATGGATAGTTGCGATAGATGTCCTTCCTATGGAGAACTCGATCAACAATGATAATCTCATCGAGATATCGGAAACCAATACGATAATCTCCGATTCTGGCACGATAAAATCCTTTGAATCCAACAAGTTTCTTGATATCGTATATTTCTTGGATATGAGAAGCTTCAGAAATCTGTAGTAAAAATTCCGTTACTTTTGGTCTAACGGAATGGGGAATTCGAGCAAAATCTTTTTCGAATGTTCTTTTGATCTCTACTCTCATGATGAACGAAGAAAATCTGCAAGACTGATAGTAGGCTCATCATCGGTCTCTCGCATACGCATACCAAGGATGATATCCTCCATCTCCTCGGGATGAGAATGAGAAAATCGCACAAAATATGGAAGTGCATCTTGAATATCCTTTGCATGTGGTGATTGTGGAATGTCAAGCGATATAGTAGTAGTCATGTTTTTCATTATATATTGATTTTCTTGATTGCAAATTTTTTTCTTTTCTTATAATGTCGGCCAATGCGCAAGTACCTCAATCTCACATATTGGCTCCCAAAAATTCCCCTTCTTTCCCTGATTGGAATCTTTCTCCTTCCACTCATTCTGATGGAAGTCCACTATCAGACAGGACTCTTCTTTATCGCACTCTATATTTCGTATTGGACCGTGAAGGTGTTCGAGTCGTATTTCTACGTGTTGAAGTCGTATCTCAGGCTCCTGAAGATCGAGAAAGAATGCTACAAAAGCAATCCTATCATCCGAAAGTGAGGAAAACACCTCCGACATATCGTCATTGTTCCCATATATACAGAACCATACGATGTCATCGAAGAAAATGTGTTGGCACTCCTCGCGAACGAATACATGTATCCGAGAAATGTTACTATCCTTCTCGCGACAGAATCTCGCGTTCCAACTGCCACGGAATATGCAGAACGAATCATTCGAGAACACGGGAATAAGGGAATGAAGATAGTAAATATTGTGCATCCTGATGGACTTCCTGATGAATGACGAGTGAAGTGAGCGAATATCACCTATGCGATCCAGACGTATGAATCCATGGTGCAACTCGATCCAGCACATACTTTTGTCTCGACGATTGATACGGATACGATTGTTGAAGATCGGTTTTTCTCGATTGTGACCTATACATTTCTCACGACCGATTGTCGCGATCACGCCATATACCAATATATGCCTGTCTATTCGAACAACTGGCGTGAAGGACGATTTTTCACGCGAATTATTGGCTTCGGGACAACGATGTGGCAGTTCTTCGAATCTCAGAATCCAGAATTCTATCGCAACTTCGCGGTCTATGGACAGTCTCTCCTCTGTCTCAAGCAAGCGAATTATTGGTCGAAAACTTCTATCGTGGAAGATGGAATGCAATACTGGAGAAGTTATTTCGGATGGCATGGAATTTTTCGTACCGTGAATACACCAGCAATATGCAAAATGGATCTCGTCGATGAGACGAATCTCTATCGTACGGTTCGCTCCCAATACAAGCAACTTCGTCGTTGGTCGTGGGGTTGTAGTGATGTAGAATATGTGATTCCTGCATTTTTCGATGATCCGAAGATTCCTCGTGCTGAGAAAATCCGAAAGACGATTTATCTGGTGTATAATCATCTTTTCTGGGCTGGTGGACCATTCATGCTCTTCTTCATCGGATATGTTCCAGGGATTTTCTATACTATCGATCATTCACTCGCTGCATTCACTGTTCCGATTGCCACATCGATCATATTCACTGTACTGTTTGCGACGGTCGTATTTCCGAGTATTCTCTCGATCCATATTATGCGCCGATATACGCATTTTCGTTTTTGGGATTATCTCTATAATCTCGTCCAGTGGATAGCGGTTCCTATTCTCACGCTTACTCTTTTTTCTATTCCTGCTATCGAGAGTCAAGTTCGACTTTTCTTCGGAAAACGCATCGATAACTTCGATACCACTCAGAAAATGACACGAAAATAATTATGATCCAATCCTATCAAGAAGAAATCCGTGCGAAACGAGTCGCTGCCAGAATATTTTGGCTCGTTGTTTTTGTATTTGCGGGATTTTTGTATTTCTTTTTTCAGGGATATTATCCGAGTGTTGACTTCCGATTGACGCATATTCTCGGAACAGAGAGCGTGAGTGGTGAAGAATGAGGCGTGACGATTCGCTCCTTCGGCATCGTGAATGTGAAGAGTATTCCCAATACGAGTTCACTCGTTCTCAACAACAATCCTTATGGAAATGATGAGAAAAAAATGGTCGATTATGGTGATTATACGCTCACCATTAGTGGCGAATGATATCTTCCTGGAGTTTTTCATTTCGCCATCAATCGAGAAAAACCATACTACATCGATGCGATCAATCTGATGCCAACGCCAAGGTATGCTCTCTACAAAAAGGAGCTCACTCAAATATCCAAGATTGACACCAATACATGGACAGCCAATAGTGCGAGCGGAATTCTTCTTTTTGAATGAGATTTCTCCACAGGAATCCTGATCGGATCATGAAACACAACTCCAATCGGAGAATGACGTTTTCTCTCTGGGAATACGATTGTTTCGTATGATCTTTTGACACGATCTTGGGTCACAGAAGAGAATGATTCTTGGGAATCTTTCGTGAAGAAATGTAATAATACCGTGCTCGTGAAGCATCTGATTCTTTTGTGTCCGAAAAAAGCAGAAGCCATATCGTCCGAGGGCAAACTCTTCACGGGCGTGCTCGATATCGAAAAACAATACATACGCACAAAACTCGGAATTATTCCATATGAAAACATGAAATTCAAGAAAAATATTTCTCTGAGTGGAATCACGATCGATCAGAATTCTCAGTTCATCTCTATAGAAAACCAATGGTACTATACTCAGAGTGGGATACTCATATCACTCACAGGAGAAAAGAATCATATCAGAACTCCCCTAGATACCATACGACATGTTGAACAAACCGACACCAATCTCCTTGTTTTTGGGAAAAGGTGAATCAATACTTTTCTCACATTTCTCGATGTGAATAATCCTCTACGAACACGGACGATTCCATTTCCTGATATATCGCTCGATGAGATTAGAATCATGGAGAATCAAGGAAACCTTCTCATAAAAACACAATCTGCTCTGCTTCTTATTTATCATGGAAGTGATGAGATTCATTGGATCGTAGATGGAGAGATTCTCGCTCTCTGAGAAGATTTCACACTCTATAGAAAAGATGGAGAAATCTGGTGAGCTACATGGAAAAATCAGAAACTCAGATAACTATGCAACTTTTCTCTCAGACCATACCGAGTCCTATCGGAAATCTCTTTGCCATCGCGAAAGACGATGCACTCATATTGCTCGATTTCTGTGACTCTCACGAACTCGAAGAGAAAAAACGAAATATCCAGAAATCTTTCAGTTCCACGATCCAAGAATGAGAAAATCTGATACTTACACAAACGAAGAAAGAACTTTCAGAGTATTTCGCAGGCATTCGGAAGACTTTCTCTATTCCTCTAGAATTCTATGGAACTGATTTCCAGGAAAAATCCTGGCAAGCGCTTCGGATGATTCCCTACGGAGAAACTCGAAACTATCTCGAACAAGCAACTATGATCGGAAATCCGAAAGCCGTGCGAGCTATCGGTGGAGCGAATCATAGAAATCCGATTATTATCATCATTCCCTGCCATCGCGTCATCGGCAAAAACAAATCCCTCACGGGATATGCATGAGGGATCGAGAGAAAAAAGTGGCTATTGGAACATGAGAGAAAATATAACTAAACATACCCTATCTTCCCTTTCCAATCGGCTGGAATCTTGTAGATGTGATGCGCATGCACTTGCCAATACTCTTCTGATTCGAGACAATATGCGGTGAGATGCCCGCCGAAAACACATCCAGAATCGAGTCCGATAGTATTCTTTCGTATTCTGAGCCCATCGACCGCCCAATGTCCATAGATGATTTTCTTCGTTCCTGTATAGAAATCATACCACGGCTTCTCTTCGTGAAGTCGAATCAGTGTCGCAATCTCGATCGGTGTATCGATACCATGATCTGGATGGAACCCACCATGCACAAGGATAAAATCATCCGTCTCAATAATTTTTGGAAGTGAAAGGATCCACTCACGATGTTCTGCAAGTTCTATCTGGAGATCAGAGAATTTCGGTAATGAATTCTTGATCCAAGTCTTATGTCCAGATTCGAGATGAAGCATCGCGTCTACATCGACCGCATCAGCGAATGCGAAATATTCATGATTCCCGATCACGCTCCACGTATTCGGACGATTTCTGACGAATTCCACAACTTCCCGTGACTTCGGTCACTTGTTGATAATATCCCCCGTGAAATACAGATGATCTTCATCTTGAAGTCAGATCTTCTCACAGAGTTCGAGAAGCTCATCATAACATCCATGAACATCACCGATAAAAAACGTACGTTGCATATTCTTTCAGATAATGGATGAATTGTAGAATTATTTGTATTTTTTGCAAATCGGTTATACTCAAAAACATATTCTTAATACCATATATGCCTGAAATAATTGACCGAACGCATGAAGAATCTGATTGATGGATCCAAAGCTGGGATGAATACTCAAGGCTCCTGAATCTCCATAGAGATGGAATAACTCCACTTGCTTTCTCAGATATAAAAACTGGAGCATACCAGCTCTATGATGAAGATGGGAAGCTCTGGAAAATCCCTGAATGAATGGATCGACGTCGCTCGGATCTAGAATCACCTATTCTTGGAAAAAAATTAGCAGAAAGGGCATACTGAATTGTAGTTCATCCTCATTCTCTTGATTCTAATCTCTCAACTCTCGGGAGAATAGATACAATGAGCTTCGTTCATGAGACTCCCGAAGATGCGATGGCAGCATATGCTTTTTCACGACATTGGGTCGGTCGAGTGTGGTAAATTATTTTTATTATCTATTTTTATTTTATGTCAGAAAATCTCGAAGTCAAAGACGCATTCGGAAACATACTCGCCTCTGGTGACACTATCCAGCTCACGAAGGAGCTCGCTGTGAAGTGAACAAAAGTCACGCTCAAAAAAGGAACGAAAGTTAAAAATATTCGTCTTACGGATGATCCAGAGGAGATCACGGCGAATATTCCTGAAGTAAAAGGACTCGTTCTCAGAACAGAATTCGTGAAAAAAGTATAATTACTCTTCAAAAAAACCTCCAAATTTGGAGGTTTTTTGTTTTTGGAACAAGAATTCGATATAGAAATAATCTTATAGAGACCATTTTCAGACAAAAAAAGAGAAAACAACCATATCATGATATCTTTGGAAATGAATAATTACTATAAAATTATTTCTGTTATTTGTCATCTATTTTTTCTTGATTTTATAATTAGCACATATATAATATACGTGCTAATTCAGGAAGAAATACACTTGCCAACGGAACAATATTTTCCACAGATTTGGTCTCAAGAACTTCTTCCGAAAATCAGCATTTATTCTCTAACTTTCCTCACTATGTTCAAATGAAGAATTATTTCCCGTTCGAATGTAAACGGGAAAGTCCACACTTTCCAGAAGGATTTTGATGACTACGATGCCTATCAAGAATTCGTCACCAAAAATCCTGAATACGACACAAACAGTCTCTTTCGGAATGCCTGGAATCCTTGGTCGACGTGGGATCGGTTTTTCACACCGACATATGCGCCAGAAAATATCCTCCCCGCCAATACCAAACATCTTCCCGAATGAATCGATCTCGAGAAATATGAAAAACGACGTGTCGAAAAGCGTCAATCAGAAGCAGAAAAGGCAGAAAAACGACATACGCTCGAACAAACAAAATCCTATCTCGAGAGCTATCTCGCGGAAAATCCTGATGACAAAGAAGCGAAAGATGATCTCGCAAAAGTCGAAAAAGAACTCGCATCGCTTTAGTGCGAGTTTTTCAAGTTCTCTTAAACTCAGTAAAATATATTCTGAACATTATTTCTTAATTTCTTTTTTATGACTACAGAAAATACATCTCCAGAAGAAGTACAGGAGAAACCAGAAACCCCCACTGCAAATACAAAAAAATGGTACCATACATCATGGAAATCCGTATCTTCGCTCCATCCTGCTTGGTATATCTCCATCGGACTTACACTCCTTCTCGCGAGTCTCATAGTACATTACGAATACCGAGAATATCGTACCAGCTCTTTTGGCTGATTCGCGAACTATGGGCGATATGATCACTCTATGAATCATTCGAATCGCTTCGAAAATACTGATAATTATGAGAGATATCCTTGGGATATGTTCGATCGACAGATGGAATATATGGAACGCCGACACAATCGGATGATGCGACAGATGGGTGATATGATGCAAAATATTCCTCCTCAAGGCAATGGACAATACACTGGATTCCGTAGTGTGAACAATTCCAATATGAACTATTCATTCAACTCCAATAATGGAAAAGTGAATGGAACTATCACCACGACTGGAAGTGGTGGATTCGGGAATATGAGACCTTCTATCGAAAAACTCGGATACAGTGTCACTGGAAATACTGGCGCACTCACTATCAGCGGCACAACCGATAAACTTCCTGAACTCATGAATCTCATCGAGAAATAACAAATAATCCTCTCAATTTTGGGAGGATTATTTTTGGTTCTGCAGTAGAATATGGTAAATCTCACTTCCTTTTCATCCGTCTCATCTTGGAGTATACCACCGAACTTCAGTGCGAGTTTTCGACTCGCTTCATTCCTCGGATCGAGTGCATGCCTGAGAAATCGATATCTGATATTCTCTTGTGCCCAATTAATCAAGGCTACATATACTTCTGTAGCATATCATTTCCCGTGCTCATCGGTACGAATCCAGAGTCAGATATTCATCCGATGTTCTTCCATGCGATTGAGTCCCACACACCCAATAAATCGATTGGTATTTTTTTCGAGAATAAATAACTCCAACACTTTCTTTTCCTCTATATCTTGCATAACTTTCTGAAGGAATTTAATTTCCTGTTCATAATTCGGGAGAAACGGGCTCACAAAAAAATCCTTATTCACCTTGCAAAACTCTTCTGTGAGTTCATGAATATCCACTCTTCCATCGAGCGAGAATGGAACAAGTACATATCTCTTAGTTTCGATGCGGACAGTGGTGAGGTTGAGATGGGGATTGAGGAGGAAGGACATTATTTTCGATTACAAACCACAAGCCTCCTGATGCATTTGTTTTTGACGGTTAATTTGAATAGAAGACATGAGCATGTTATAAGCCCTTCTTCATGTGGATGTACAAAGAGGCTTAACACATCACTCTCATCTCGATCCTATATTATCTCAGAGATGTTTGAATTCAGCATCTTGCAACCATGCAGCTTTTATATCAGAGAAAGGCATAAAAAAAGTTATAAAGTAATTGGTTTTGTATAATGGTAGATTTATTAAGAAAATTATAAACCACAAGCTCGCAGTACCATTTGTTTTTTTGTGTCCAATATAATCAGAGAACCTGGTATTGATTCTAATTATGTATATCTAGGGATATAGTATCAATCTTCGGTCATAAAACTTCGAATCCTGAGTGTGGAACCCATGCATCCAATGCAGCTTGTAATATTTCCATAATTATAGTACTAAAAATTAAATTGTTTCTCTTCCTCCCATAAACGGTCTGAGCACTTCTGGAATCGTCACAGTCATATCCTCATTCTGATAGTTCTCGATGATGGCGATGAGACAGCGAGAGAACGCAATCACGGTACCATTGAGTGTGTGGACGTAGTCGAGATTACCTTCGGCGTTGCGGTAGCGGATACCGAGACGGCGAGACTGGAACGAACCAACATTGGAACAGCTCGTCACCTCACGGAACTTGTCCTGCGCTGGCATCCATGCCTCGAGGTCGTACTTTTTCATGGCAGGATTTCCGAGGTCTCCAGAACACACATTGAGCTTCTGGTATGGGATACCGAGAGATTGCCAGATGGATTCCTCCAGAGCCACCATCTCATTGTGAACACTCGCAGAATCCTCAGGTTTTGCGAAACAGACCATCTCGATCTTGTCGAACTGGTGTCCGCGGAGGATACCTTTCATATCCTTCCCGTACGTTCCTGCCTCGCGACGGAAACATGCAGAATATCCGACGTATTTGATAGTGTTTTCTACATCGATAATCTCATTCCCATGATAGCTCGTGAGAGGAACTTCGCTCGTTCCGATGAGGAAGAGGTCGTCTTCACCTGGATTCACCTCATATATCTGTGATCGGTCAGCCGGGAAGAATCCTGTTCCATACATGGCAGGTTCGCGCACGAGATATGGAGGGATAACTGGCATGAATCCCTTTTTTACCATCTCGTTCATGACATATTGCATGATAGCGAACTGGAGGAGAACGAGATCACCCTTGAGGTACCAAAAACGTGCACCAGAGACTTCGGCACCCTTTTCGATATCAATCCATTCGCGAGCTTCTCCGATCTCATAATGAGCCTTCGGTGCGAAGTCGAACTTGCGTGGAGTTCCGAAAGTTGACTCAACCACGTTTCCAGAATCATCTGGACCGATGGCAGCCGTCGGATCGAGGAAGTTCGGAAGTGATGCAAGCATGAGCTTGTATTCCTCTTCTGTCTCAGCGAGATTCGTTTCCATTTCTTTGATTTTGTCGCCTACTTCTTTCATCTCAGCGATTTTTTCCTGTTTCTCGGTTGCATCCTTGAGAGCGGAGATTTCTTTCGATACCTTGTTGCGAACCGCTTGAAGGGTCTCGACTTCTTGTTGCTTGGCAAGTCGCTCCTCGTCTACAGCGATGAGACGGTCGAGGTCGAACTTGAGATTGCGATTCGCGATACTATCACGGATAAGTTCAGGATTGGTGCGGAGGATTTTGATGTCGATCATTGGATGAGAATTTAGAGATTATTTATGAGGGATTACAAGGAATTCTTTGTTTTGTCATACCGCAGGTATCCCTTCCAAAAAATCTTAAGAGATTTTGGTTGTATATCTCTCATAAATTGCAGGAAAAAGGAATTCCTCCATTGCATTACGGAATGACAAAAAAGAAAACTGCTCTGTAACTTGATGCTGATTATAGAAAGAAGCCAAGAAAATTCAATTTTTTCGGTATATTTCGTTTTTTGCATTTCTTGTATCAATATGCTAGTATTATTCTATGATTCTCCACCGACTCTTTCATCACAAACCAACTCCTCGTGATATCTGGCGCCAACGACTGGAAGCATTTTTCGTTGGTGCAGCAGTGATTCTTTTCTGGCGAGGCGTATGGAATCTCGCAGATCACTATCTTTTTCCGAGTAATCCGAATATTTCTGCATTCGCATCACTCGTTATCGGGATGGGCATTCTCATACTATCGCGTCGATTCGTGAATGAATTCATCGATGATGCCGTCGAGGAAGCTGAGAGATTTGAATAATTTTCTATAACGCAAAATCTCCTGAATTGTCAGGGGATTTTTTTGTTTTTTCCCACATTTTTCATATAGTAGCACTCGTAATAGAATGAAAAGCGTAAATTCCCATTTTTTGGATTTCTGTGATTTTTCATTATTCATTTTTAATTATTAATTTGCGAAGCATTGTCTCTCTATACGAAATATCGTCCCCGAGATTGGGATTCTGTCATCTCACAGGACTATATCACTACCATTCTCAGAAATAGCCTGAAGAGTGACCGCGTCGGCCATGCATACCTTTTTCATGGATCTCGTGGAACTGGGAAGACAACGAGCGCGCGCATCCTTGCAAAATGAGTCAACTGCACGAATCTCTGTGATGGGAATCCGTGTCATGAATGTGAGAATTGCCATGCCTTCGATAATGGAACAATGCTCGACTGTATCGAGATCGATGGAGCGAGCAATAACGGTGTCGAGAACGTCCGTGACCTCATCGAGAAAGCACGTTTCGAGCCGAACCAAGGAAAATACAAAGTCTATATTATCGATGAGGTTCATATGCTCTCAACGGGTGCATTCAATGCACTTCTCAAGACACTCGAAGAACCACCAGTTCATGTGAAGTTCATCCTCGCAACAACAGAAATAGAAAAAGTCCCAGAGACGATCCGTTCCCGTACACTGAGGTTCGACTTCCGAAAAATCACCACAGAAAACATCATCGCTCGACTCAAATTCGTCTGCCAGTCAGAGAATATCACCGCCGAAAAAGAAGCCATCGAACTCATCGCACGCGTGGCGCGTGGTGGACTCCGTGATGCTCTCACACTCCTTGAGCAGAATACGATTGATTGAGAAGTTCATGCGGAACATATCCGCTACACACTCGCACTGATTGAGGATTCTTTTATCGATGATATTATCGAGAAACTCCGAATCTCTGATATTGCAGGAATCCTCTCGGTTATCGAAAACCTCCGAACTGGACATATTGATGCGCGCGGACTCTTCGAACAGCTCCTCTATCGTCTTCGAGATTTGATGTTTGAGCATATTTCTGATGCCCACTTTTTCGAATACGAAGCCATATTCACGCTTCTCATGGAATGACATTCGAAAATCAAACTCATTCCTGATGGCATGATGCTGATCGAGATTACATTCCTCAAAATCGTGAAAAGAGGAGAAAGAATCGTAAATGAAAATTCAAACGTAGAATCTCCTAAAAAATCTACAGTTCCGCCTGTTCCTGAAGGACGGGGGTTCGGGGGTGGCAATCGTCCCCAGAAAGAAGATTGAGAAGAAACTGTACAAAATCGAGTTGACACCCCCGAGACCTTTGTTACTTTCGGTCACGAAAGTAAGGGGAATGTATCAAGAGATTCCTCGACTTCGCTCGGAATGACAAAAACACTGGATTCCTGAACGAGTCAGGAATGACAGGAACAAAGGGATTCTACCCACAAGGGGTATACTGACTATCTCCGAGAATGACAGAAACTATGAGACACTGGATTGCTTCGTTCCACTCGCAATGACACAAGCAAAAATCAACCTACCAACCCACCATCTGACCAACCCACTATTTCATCATTCTCCTTCCCTGCCCTCATTGCTCATTTCCGCACGGAGAATGCGGCACTCATGACCGACCTCAAAACCGCTCGATTCCAACTCCAGGATAATAATACACTTGTCCTGATTTTCTCGAAATCATGGAATCATGGACGCGTCGATACTCCGAAGACCAAAAATGCTATCACTGAAGCACTCGAGAAGCTTTTCGGATGAAAGTGGAAAGTGGAAACTCGACTCGAAGAATGAGGAACAGCGAATCTGAACGTCGATGATGTATTCTAAAAATGTTCATAAATACACCTTTTTGTCATTTCGACCGAAGTGAAACGGAGCGGAGAAATCCCTTTTTCTTGCAATTATAAGAAGAAACCTGCCAAAATCTCTTAAAGTGTATTTAAATCTCTTTTTGGGATTTTTTGCGTTTAGAAAGGTTTTCTATAGAATGTATCTATTCCTCTTCATCTTTACCTAAAAAGAAATATGATTCGCACACTTCTTCCTATTATATTTTCCGAGAAATTTTTCGAGAAAGTCATTGCCTATGCTCTTCTTGGACTCATCGCCTGGTCACTCTCAGACTTCCTTGCCCTGTTTTTCATCATATTTATCTGTGCGTATATATTTCTCGAAGCTGCAGAAAGTATCGCATCCCATATCCATGACTGGGGCGAAAAAGGGAAAAATGATACACGACATAAAATCGCTGCAAAATACGCTACTACCAATATCGTCGTAAGCATTCTCTATGTGATTTTTATCACTATGGTTACCTTTATCTTCATCAATATTGTTCCGAAAATTGCTGAAGATGTTCGAGAATTTGTATGAAAAGCTCCAATTATTGCGAGCCAATGACAAGAAATTATCAACAAAATCCAAGAAAGTACGACGATCGATCTCGGACTAGAAGAACTCACGCAGAATATTTTCAGCTCGAAAAATCTCGAATCTGTTGGTCAATTTATCCTCACGAATATAACTAGCGGAGGACTCATTCTCATGAAGTTCTTTATTGGACTCGCACTCTCGTATATATTCATCATCGAACGGAAGAAAATCGGAACCTTTCTCTGAAAAATCCGTAAAGGCAATTTTGCTTTTTTCTACGATGAATATGCGATTGTCGCGAAAAAAATCGGTGTTGGATTCGGTGTCATCTTCCGTGCACAGTCTATTATCGCGCTGGTAAATTCGATTCTCACTGTCTTGGGATTGATTGTTATTAGTTTTATGCATGGTGGATGATCATTTCCTTATATTATCACGCTCGCACTTGTAGTATTTATTTTTGGTTTCATTCCGGTTTTTGGTACGATTATCTCAGGAATACCAATTATCATCATCGCCTACGGATATGGCTGACTCTCTTCAGTTCTCTGAGTTCTCGTCATGCTGGGAGTAGTTCATGCTGTCGAAGCATATTATCTGAACCCAAAAATCGTGTCTTCGTACGTACATTTTCCCGTCTTCATTACTTTCCTGATTCTCACGATTTCAGAACACTTTTTCGGATTGATTGGACTACTTATAGGAGTTCCACTTTTCTCGATATTCATCGGACTTGTGGAAGACCTCGATAAATATATCAACTCCATCAAAAAAGAATATTCTCTGCGTGTACGAATATGAACGAATCCATAAAACAAAAACTCGATACATTTCTCTGAGTAGAAACGGAACTTCCGAAGATTATCGTCATCTATGGACCAACCGCTTGTGGTAAAACGGCACTTTCTCTCGATGTGGCAAAATACCTGAACACAGAAATCATCTCTGTCGATTCTCGGCAAATATATCGACATATGGATATCGGAACTGGGAAAATCACCAGAGAAGAAATGCAAGGTATTCCTCATCATATGCTCGATGTGATTGATCCAACTGTGAAATTCTCGGTCGTAGATTTTGTGAACATGGGACTTCCGATAGTCGAAAAAATCCAACAACAAGGGAAAATCCCAATTCTCTGCGGCGGAACATGACTCTATATCGATGGGATTCTCTATGAGATGGCGTATCCTGATACAAAGCCTGATTGGGAATATCGAGAAAAACTCGAGAAAATCCGACTCGAAGAAGGAAATGAAGTTCTCTGGAAAATGCTCGAAAGTGTCGATCCTGAATATGCGCATGAACTCGAAGTGAATAACTTTCGCTATGTGATGCGTGGACTCGAGGTCTGGCATGCGACCGGAAAATCCAAACGAGAATCAAAAGACAAAAAGAAAGCCCGTTTTGCACCGCTTTTTCTCACGCCATACACCGATGACCAAAGACCAATTCTCTACGAACGAATCAATAAACGTGTAGAAAATATGTTTACTTCTTGACTTATAGATGAGATTAAGTATATTGCGAATACGTTCGGTTCGGATTGCCTTGGACTCGCTACTATCGGATACAAAGAAGTGGTAGAATATCTCCATTGAGAACTCTCACTTGAAGCCTGTATCGCGGAAGTTCAACAACACAATCGGAACTATGCAAAACGGCAGATAACTTGGAATAAGAAATATGACTGCTTCAGTTTTTAAGTTCTCTTTTCGAGAGGTTTCACCAGAGAAATCCTTACAAGATCTCCGAACAGTTCCAGATAATACAGAAAGTATAGCCCTATTCCTCACTTCTCGATATCCTGAGGAAGTTGCTTTTTTGACTTCTGTTCTCACAGGTGAAGCCAAAGTAAGTCCGATTGTTAGACGAAGAGTGAGTATACAGCTTTATAGAGTAAGAAATGATTCATCTTTGTGATATTTTGATTGAAATACTCGAGAATCAATGTGAGCATTAAAGCTTTTATCAGTTTTTGAAGAAATCATGGCATCTCCTGAAGAGCCAGTGGAAGAAGTACTTAAACAGTTTGCCACAATCTATGGAGAATCATGAATACGATATCTTCTCAATGAGCAATATTTAGGAAATCTCATAGCAATATATTACCCTGAAAGAATCGGTCATATTGATACGAAAAAATTAACTCAATCACTTGTTCGTTGCTGACATTGATGAGAATCAGTTATTGAATTATGGCAAGAAAATCATATGTTCACTTCTTCTTATCAAAATCAGTCTGAGTCCTAAAATTTTACTTTCGGAGATATTTCACTTCACCATCCTCTCAGAACTCAAAAATATCCGATGGTGGCTCATCACAGATTCCTCCATCGACTCATTTCAATCATGGAAAATATTCTCTCGCTTCGGCGAGAGTTTTTGATTCTGGATTTCCAGAAATATTCGCTGAAGTGAGAAAAAGTGGATACGATAAATTATCGCGAATATCTGCAATAATACATTTTTCCGCTACACGAAGCGATATTTTCTCATAGGTTATTGGATTGAGAAATTCTGGCAAAACAAAATCTTCGCGCTTTTTCCCGAGAATACTCCATGGACGAGGGTATTTTTTCAGGAACTCTATCTGTTCATCCGTAATTTCGATATATTTCTGGAGATCTTCATAATCCTTCACCAACCATGCAAGCGGCTTCGTGAAATCCCGTCCTTTCAGACGATAGATTTCCTGGTAATCCTGCTCAGTGAATTCACCTGCAAGACCGTAGCATGTATCAGTAGGAAGAAGAAATATCAATGTATAAATAAATAATGAACAAATAACAATTAAGGATTTTTTGTTGTTTTTATACTGGAAATGAGCATTCTCAGAAGTTCTTTATTTGCTTCAAGAAATTCTTTGTATTCATCAAGCTCCACAAATCATCAAGCATAAAGCAACTCTATCCAATATTCTGTTTCATTTGCCTCTTTTAGAGCAATATGAAGTTTTGAAATGAAATCAGGACGACTCTGAGCATATTCCGCCTCTCGAATTAAGGCACCAATTGCTGTACCACTTCGAAGAAATTGTTTCGATAAAACAAATTCTTTCTTTTCAGAAATAAGAAATTGAGAAAGTCTTACAACTGCCAACGCAAAATGAAAGCTTTTTTCTTTGAGAATATTTTCTTTCATATATTGTTCACTGTTAATTGTTATTTGTTCATTGATTTACTGCCCATCGTCTAAAGCTCGGACAATCCTGTTCAACGTCAATATGAGAAAATCCCTTGTGCTCTATTGCTGCTTTGATAATTTCTTTCAATTCTTGGAAATTTTTGGATTGTGCCTTTTTCGTGAACTTGCATCCTGCATGTTCCGCAAGTGCTATCGGATTGAGTGGAGCAATGAGATTCCCTTCTGGAGCAGTCTTGGTCACTGCACCAATCGGAGTCGTTGGAGAGGATTGTCCAGTCGTGAGTGCATAGTTCTCGTTATTGAAGACGATATATGTGATATCAAGGTCTCGACGACACGAGTGGATAAAATGCCCCATACCGATTCCATAGCCATCACCATCACCACCAACTGCAACCACCGTGAGTGATGGATCCACCATCTTCACACCAGTAGCAAATGGAAGAGTACGACCATGAAGTGTTTCTGCCGCATATCCATCGATATACTGAGAGGCCTTTCCAGAACAACCTACTCCAGAAACTACCACACGCTTGTGTGATGGAATTCCGAGTTCCTTGAATGCATTTTTGATTGCCATGATGATGAGGAAGTCTCCGCAACCAGGACACCATTGGATGTTTGTGAGTCAAGAGCGCATATTTTATAAAAAGTTTGATTTTAAGAAGTTTTCTGATATGATACTCGTGTATCACGATTGAAAGACGTTGTCTCGAGTATTGCACTCTAGGTGGTGTCTTTTTTTATGTATTCGAGTTTCGTTCGTTTATTTGTCAGCGAATCGATGACGAAAAAATTTATTCCAATTCAAGTTGCCATCATTGATCACGAATGGCAAGATTCACATTTTGACTATCGATAAACACGTATGTCTTTTCTCATTGAATGCTTGTGAGTCAAGAGCGCATAGAATTTTACTTATTACTTAAAGTGTTGGAAATTACAACCCCGAATCCTTGAACCAATCTGGAAGTTTTTCTTGGTTTTCCATGAAGCATACCAAATACATTTCCAACAAATTGCTTATGTGCTTCTGAATTTATTACTTTCGGTAATCAATATGAAGAAACTCTAATACCAGGCATTCAATTTTTCATAAACATTTAGATTAAAGAATTAAGATCTTCCATATAGAACGGAAGGAGATCATATTTCCTGAGGTTTCCGATTTCGAGTCCTGCGATATACGCGAGTCCAAGCTCTTTTGTGAGGTATCCTTCGAGCTGTCCTGAGTAGTTGTTCTCGACAAAGACGATTTTCTCACACTTCGCGAATTCATCACGAAGACGAACATCGACTGGTGCAAGGAACTTGATAATCACGAGTCCCCATTCTGGATTCTGTTCGACAAATGCTCGTGCCGTGTAGGCATTGAAACTCGTCGTTACCATCTTTTTCTTCGCACTTGGATTTACCACTTCATATCCGTAGATTCCCTCTTTTTCGAAGAAGTTCTGGAGTTTCTTTGCTCGTTTTTCAGTCATTTTCACCTTCATCAGCATATCCTCAGTCGTCGCACCATATTCGTCATGTTCGTATGATGTCGCAATGAAGTCACCTTGTTCAGTTCCCACACGGACATATGGAGAAATACCGTCATCCGTGAGCTCATAGCGTTTGTAGTCAGTGGCTGGATTTGTAATCAATTTTCCACGTTCAACTGGTGCAGGTACGAGTTCCCCGATTGACACCTTTCCTTCTGAGAATTGCTTGTCCGTAAGGAGAATCACGGTTGTCTGATATTTCTGTGCGATATTGAGCGACTGTCCGCCCATGTAATATCATTCTTCCATAGAGGAAGGAATCATCACGACATTCTCGATGTCACCAAAAGTCGGACGCACTGCATAGAGCATATCACCCTGTTCATGATAGGTCGGAGTTCCTGTGCTTGGACCCGCGCGTTGAGAAAGCACAGCCACAATCGGAAACTCAGCCTCAGCAGCAAATGAAAGTGCCTCCGTCATGAGTGCAAATCCTCCACCTGAAGTCCCCACCATCGCACGAGCTCCAGTAAATGAAGCTCCAAGAGCCGCATTCATCACAGCAATCTCATCTTCTGCCTGAAGATATGGAATACGTTTTGCATTCACAATCTCAGAAAGAATCGTCGAAGCGGGAGTCATCGGATACGCTGAATAGAACTCGAGTTCACTATCCATCGCACCGTAGGCAATCGCCTTATTTCCGTAAGTGAGTTGCTTTGGTGTCCGTCATTCCTGCGGAGGCAGGAATCCAGAGTCTCAGGCACCTGGATTCTTTCCCCACAGGGGATAAACTCGCTCAGAATGACGGGAACGCCCGATTTCCGCATATTCTTTCAAAATCTGCAAATTTTTCGCAACCGTTTCCTCTCATTTCTTCTGGAAAGATTTCGCGATCCATGGCTCAAAAGCAGAAATATCTACACCGATATATCCAGCAAGCATCCCCACAAGATAGGTATTTTCGTATTTGTCCTGGATGAGCGGATCGATGACAACAAAATCCGTACGAAGCGTCGGAAAAGCGATTTCCACTTTTTCTATCCATTTCTTGTTCGCAATGAGAAGCCCTCACTTTCTGAGATCCACGAGATTTGGGGTGATATTTTTCTCATTGAGTGAAATGAGCACGTCGACTTCACGAGCAATATAGGGCGATGCGGAACAGATGTTCACATCGTAGAAATTGAGTCCACCCTTGATGATCGACTGATATTCACTGTCAGTGATCACATTGTATCCCAAAGTGGAGAAAGTATTGGCGATGATATCCATCACCGAGTGCATACCGAGACCAGCTGGCCCTGCGATGCGGATTCCGTAGCGATTTTGCATGAGAGAAAAGTTCGATTTTATGGCGGAAGTATAGGGAAAAAGAATGAAAAATCAAACCATAAAAAACCCTAACCAAAGTTAGGGAAAGGAAAAATATTTATCAACAAAACTACTGGGATTAAAGTAAGAAATAATTACATAACCATCAATCCAAATACAATATTCAATATCGTGAACCAGAACCAATATCCTCGTGGAGTATTATCTTTCAGATAATTCGCGCCGAGATGTGATATGATAAGTGTCATAATAGTTGTCCAGATGAGATGTCATGGTGAGAGATTCATGAGATGATATTACTGAAAAGTTCAGGAAAGCAAAATATAGAACCTCTTCTTGTCCAAGAATTTGACATTAATAAATAAAAAGAATATATTTACTCAAAATACTTATCTATAATATCAGCACCATGACTGAAAAACTTAACTTAGGAGAATCGCTTATACAAGATAATGTAAAAGAAGTTCCAAATACAAAGACTCAATTCTATTTTGAGGCTATGGCGTTATATGGCCCTGATATGAGTATTTATCAAAGGAATAATGTTTACTCTATAGGAGGCATACAAGAATACTTAAAATCAAAACCAAATATATTCTATCTAGACCTAGACTTCCTCTCCAAAGAGGATGCAATAGATTGATTAAGAGTATTGAAATGGTTATGTATTCTTATTGATCGAAGAATTGATCTCAATCAGAGACTATGAAGATCTAAAAATGAACCAGAAAAAAGTGAAGTAATCAATTTACTATGAAATGGCGGACTAAAACAAGATATATCGAGACTTAGTGTAAAGTATCCGCACTTACTAGATAAAATGTTTGAATTCATAAATAAGTTACCACGAGGATAGTATCAATACGGTAAAACTGTTATATCGGGATTTTTTATACCACCTCTCGGAAAGAGGTGGTATATTATGTTTTCTGAATCTGTAAAATCATCTAAAATATATCATATCTGAGTCCATCCACATCCCCTGCCCCGAGGAGCAATATTACCGAAGATCTAGGATTTTGTTCATCATATTCACGAATGATTTTGGTAGTATTTTCAAGTCCCTTTCCATTTAGTACCATGTCTGATTCCTTATCTTGCATCTTTAATTTTGCATCTTTAATCGCGGCCACAAGCCGCTCTGTCGTCATCCACTCAACATCTTCTTTCTTATCTCGAGAGAAATAAATATCTGGAATTACGAGTGTCGAAGCATCAGAAAAACTTATTGCGAATTCTTGCAAGAGTTCGCGAGTACGAGAATATTGGTGCGGTTGGAAGACTACGTAGAGCTTCTTGTCTGGATATTTTTCGCGAATGGCATGCAGGGTGGGTCGAATCTCATTCGGATGATGACCATAGTCGGACATGAGGATATTCCCATTTTTTGTCGTTTTCACAATCTCAGAACGTCTCCATGAACCACGATACGACTCAAGCTTCGGTACAATGATATCATCCTGCATCCCGAGCAGTCGTCCTACCGTATATGCGAGATACGCATCCTGAAGGAGATGATCGCCAGGAACCTGGAGGTGGAGCTCTGGAAGTGGCATATCCTTCTCGACGGTGTAGCATTTTTTTCCGTTGCAACACATCTCTTCCACACGCGGAAAATAGACGATTTTCCCATTTCCAACGATGATTTTTTTCTCATCAGGAATCTGGAGTTTCCGAGAATTATCATCATCCGCAGAGATGATTACAAATCCTCGCGTCTGATCAACAATTGACTGGAATGCGGAAATATAATCCTCAAGATTCTGGTAATAATCCAGATGATCGAGGTCGATATTCGTAATAACCGTGATATATGGATGATATTGGAGAAATGAACGCTTGTACTCACACGCCTCGATGACAAAATTTTCTGCCTGAATCTCAGTGTAGAAATTCGTATTCCCGAGCTGTGGAACCTGCGTCCCGATGATCGCCGAGCACCCTGGTGCCGTCGGCACATATGCGAAGCTTCCATCTGCAGGGATTTCTATCGTGGGATTATCCGTATACTCGTTCGCGAGCATGAGCGTCGTCATGGCCGTCGTCGTCGACTTTCCATGAGAACCCGTGATTGCGATTCCCTGCTTCGCATTGAAGACTTTACCGAGCGCAACTGGATAGGAAATATGTCGAATGTTAAGTTCTCGGGCTTTCGCAAGCTCTGGATTCGAATAAATCTGCTCTTCTGGTGTGAGATCTGGCTTCGTGATAATCGCCTCGGAATAGATAACGAGCTCTGTATCATCTCGGAGATTGTCTGCCGTGTGTCCGATGTGGATATCGAATCATTCACTTCTGAGTGTATCGAGAAATGGTGAATCCGCGCCATCCGAACCAGAGACAGTATAACCAAGGTGCTTGTAGTAGCGAGCAAGAGCCGAGACTCCGATGCCGCCAATGCCGATGACGTGAAGGTGTTTTTGAGTATTTTGCATGGGCGGAATTATATGAGAAAGTGAAGAAAAGGCAAAAAATGTCTACATTTGACAAAAACTAAAATAAATATATTATGCAGAATATTAACAGTACTTTTTAATATTCACTTTTATGGATACTCCTGAAACTTCACAAGAAAGTATTCCCTGATTAAGATGTTTTCTGGAAGCGTTATATGCAAATAGAAGTCATCTTGATGAAATGATGCGAGCTCGTGATAACATATATTATTATACTTTTAAAGAAAAATTTTTTAATCAAATTGATGCTAAAAGTGGTTTAAAATATGGACAAGTTCAACACCTCATTGCATTATTATCCAGTGGTTGAGAAATTCCTAGTATTGATACGATAGAAAATTGGCTACAACAAGGAAAAATCGTTCATGTCACACTTCCAATTTTTTCTCGTTTACATGCGTCTAGTAATTTAGGTTGAGTAATTCTTTATGTTTATGATGAAAAAAAACAAAAATGAAATTTTTATGATATACATGGAAATATAATTCCTTGGAACACTTTGGAATGAGTAGAAGACAATAGTAAAATCAATCGCGTTGAATATCCAAAGAAAATAAAGGAAACTTCATGAAATGGATGAAAAGAAGCAAAAAATATATTTCCACTTATGTGATTATTTTTTGAAGAATGTACGAATAGCAACGGAGAAAAAAGATGGAAGATTTTATCACCCGCAATAAAAAATCCAAGAAATTGATCTCATGCATTTGAAATAGTAATACATTCTCCAAGTTGAGAAGATAACGGCATTTGAGTATACCCTGCACAAATGATTTTTCACGACGGAGATTCATCTATTAAATGAAATTATGGAGAAGTGCATGTAAATAAGCTCTTTAAAGCAGTATACGGTCTCAACGGAAATATGTGATGTGCCATAGTAGTGGATGAAAATAACTGCGCGTATAAAATTCATAACCAAAATACCCCAGGTATTGAAGTATGAATAGAATATATAGGATGAGAAGACCACTACATAAGAAATAAAATTAGTACTTTCTTGATTGAGTGAGAACCAGTAAAGGATATTGATGGTTTTAATATAGTTAGTCCAGCACAATTATTTTCTCCAAAATCGATTCAACTTCTTTGAGAAGAAATTGAAAAAGAATGACTTCAAAGTATTGTTGATAAAACAAAAAAACATGTAAAAGATAACATAGAGTTTTGCAAACCAATTGAAACTCAAGAAGAATTCGAATCGTTCTTAAAAGATTTTGTTTCTCCATATAATTCCTATAGTAGTAATGATTTAGAAAATCTCCTCAAAAATCTTTGAGTAAACGGTAGAGTTACCACACAAAATATTTTAACGATACATCATCATAACTTTTCAGCGTATTTTATTCAAACAGAAAAATATGGAACCTATATACTTGGATTTGATGGACTTATAAAAGCAGATACTTTTACCTCTCCTTCTCAACCAAGAAATACACCAGAAGAGATAAAAAATAATCCATATTATGAATCATTTGCGCAGGCAAGAAATGTAATTTCTCAGTTTTTCAATCCTGAAAAATACCAAAAATTATCAAAAGAAGAACTCATAAATATAGTCCAATCAGAAATTGCAGTTTTACCAAACGGAACGCAAGACGAAAACGATATAAATGAAAAAATTCTTGCTACTTTTGAACTTTTAAGAAGATGAGAAAATATTAAGACTCTTTTTCAAAATATAATAGTATCAAAAAGACTCAAGCTCATGATGATTGAGATTATGTGAGATAAAGACAATCTCATAGAAATCATGATTCAAAATGGTCTTGTAAAACCAGAAGAATTAATCAGTTCATCAAAAACTCAAATCAGAAACGCATATTCTAATATGAATATCATTGATTCAATATTGAAAAGTATAGGATATACATGAGAAAGAGGTAGAGTTGATGCTTTTGTTTTATGAAAAGTAAAAAAATCAGAAAAGTTGTTAAAAGTTTGATGAGATCATCCTAATAGTTTAGAGATATATTGTGAAATATTATTACTCCACCTTCAAAATATTGAGTGGAATATTGAAAATACTCATTTTAAAAAATTAACAAGAATCATAAAGAACATAAAACAATTTATAAAATTAGTTCGTAGTGAAATTCTAGAAAATTCAGACCATTTCTTTATGAGATGAGTGAGAAATGAAAAAGAATATAAATTATATATTGAGTTTTGTCTCAAATCACTTGAAGAAAAATGTAATCACATTATACCTTAATACACCCCCACCCTCCGCCCACCCGCGGCTGGTGGGCTTTTTTTATTTCTTCTTCGCATGATAGAGATACACATACCCGAGGAAGAAAAATATTCCATACAGCAGTATAAATCTATTATCGGGAAAGATTATTGTAGACCTCATCGACGAAACTCTTAACCGTGAGTCAGGATTTCGCACGCTCGAAGTGAAGTCGATATTTATTCAGGAGGAGATCATGATTGCAGAAGTTCGCACCGAGACACATCCAGAGTCGATAGATTTTTTTCGGATCGAGTCGATGCCAGAAGTTCGAGTAGAGTTCCTGACGACCATCGAGAAAATCGACAATATCGAGAAGCCAATAATCCTCGTCGACTTGAAGTTCAGATGAATATGGAACTTCACGGAACGCGACATCTGCGAGTGAATACTCGAAAATAATCCATTGTTCCTGTCATTCCTGCGTAGGCAGGAATCCAGAATCTGTAATACTTTCTAGATTCCGGGTCAAGCCCGGAATGACAGAAACCTTGAGTCCAATCCGATAACATCCATCATGATTTTTGATGAGCGCCGACCGAAGCGAAGCAACTGCCGATGCTGACCAATACGGAAGGAATCGAGTATTGAGTACTTCAAAAATTCGCTTTTTCGCTCCGTCTATATCGAGATTCTCTCGTGGAAAAAGTGGAGCCTCAGCATAGAGGCGAGGATCAGTACTCTCGAGATTCCCATGTTCGCGATCGATGATAAGTTCTCCGATAGGACATTCTTTTCTTCATGTTTCGATATTTGCATTCTCGACACGATACTGTCGACCTGGAAGGAGCGCCTTCTGAGGAAATTCATAGCCACACTCGCGAGCAATATCTGACTCCATGGATGCAATCTCTTCGAGTGGAAAAATCTGCACACGAGCATAATCGAGCGAAAAACGACGCGGATAGACAATTCCCTGCCCGATAAATCCTCGCACCAGGTTCGGAATCTCGTACATGTTCGGAAAGTTCGCGAAATCCTCATATTCTCCTTTCTGATACGAGAAATACATTTCCTCTTTTCGTCCGGCAATATATTCATCGCGGAAGGCTTTTCGTTTTTTGATCGGAAGGTCGAGGACCGGAAGTTGCCCAGGAAGCTCATTGCGACTCGCGAGATAGCAGACGGTCTCATATGGTTTTTTCGAAAGAATGCGAAAAAGTTGTTTTTGTGTATCGAGATCATCTTCTTCCGGAAGTGTATCGATCTCCGCAAAAAGCAGTTCTCGATCGTTTTCTATCGAAAGCATCATTACATCATCCTCATTAGTGATGGTATTCTGTGGGAACATATGTCCCGTGATACCGATTCCCTCATAGCGGAATGCCTGATGTGGGTACAATATCTCGATATGAATCTCTGGGATATATTCCCGAATCAGTGGTACTACAAATGCGAGCGTATACGGAAGAAGCAGGATCGGATTCGCATTTCTATAAATAGGCAACAAAGTATATGGATCAAGATGATCCGTATGTGAATGCGATACATAGATAATATCGACGGTTTTGATATTCTCCATATCGAGTTCGACCTTCACACTGCGTTCCATGAGGTCACCGACAGAAAAATCTGAGAGCCAACCATCTACCATGATGCGAATATTGCGACCAGCATCATTCGCGATATCGACGAGGAATTCTGTATGTCCGAGGGGAGTTATAATCATAAGAGTATTTTAGTTGTTTTAAGGAAAAAGGAACGTTGCCGTTCCTTTGAATGAGTCATCTATCGATAGAGTTTCTATTTTACTGCATATTAGAAAACGATCACTGAGGAAGCATATCCTGAAGAGCTTTCTCGAGTTCAGTTTTCTGACTCTCGATCATGCCACTTGCTGTTGAGAGAATTAGTGGTTTGATCATTTCTGTCACCTTTCCCATGATCGCTTCTGGATTCGTTGCGATGAGATAGAGAAATCCGAAAATAATAATCCATTTGAAAAATCTCATTACCATAGCCGTTTTGCGACGAGATTCTTGTTTGGTAATTATTTGATAGAGTTCTTCGAGCTTTTGCTCGTTGGTAAGTTGCTGATCAGACATAGAAAAGTAGAAAATGAATTATTCAACCGATACCGCAGATTGAGGATCAACTGGTGTAGTCATATCGATATAGACAACCACTCCTGTTCCAACAATCGACAGAATGAGAGCAATAACTGTGAGAGTAATGAGAAATTTGCGCATAGAAAAAATATGAGAATTATTCGTTTGACTCTGAAAAATCGATGTCTGAGATATCATCAAACTCAGAACTATCCTCGATGAAAGTTTCTGGTGGTTCCAATGCACTGATTGCATCGATGAATTCTTTGAATGGTTTTGTCTCGGATGGAACATTGATTTTTCCAGAGAAATCAGAACGTTTCGCGATAACGTCTACTTCAAAATGTGCCTTTGGAGCTTCCATTGTATCTGTATCATCTGTTGGAATCGCCATATCAAGTATGAGAGAAAAGCGTTCTGGAGTTGCGCGAAGTCCAACATCAGCATTGAATGATTCTACATTTCCAGATTTCACTACGATCGGACCACGAATCATATCATCAGATCATTTTTCGAGATCAAGTGCGAGTGTATTTCCGATAACCGCTCCGTGAATATGAAGAGCTGCGAGAGCTTTATTGAGAATTTTTCCTGTCCATGTAGCACTTCCAACACCGAAGTTCATGTTCCCTTCGAATGAACCGTCTTTAGCATTTTTGTGATTCATCGTCACTGTGAATCCTTGTGCAGGAGATGAAAGTGTTGTCGTGAGTTCTGCGAGACGCTCACCATCATACTTCAATGTTGCAATCAGTTTTCCGACTTCAGTTCCATCTTGACTCATACTGATAGTGAGATTCTTTTCTCCTGTCTTTGATTTTTCTGTAGCGATAGAAAACGCGTTCCCCCCTGTTGTTGCCGTGAGAGCAAATACATCAACATCTTGATGAAGTGCTATCTTTGTTGACTCATTTTGCTCAGTCGTGAGCGCGAGTTGCATATCGAAATACTTCGGATTCTTCGGATCATAACTCACTACTCCAGTTCCCTGAAGTGATGCAAGATTCTCAGAAAACTCTTTCTTATCTTCATCTGTCATCCCGCTTCCTGTCAAACGAATAGTTACCACATCAACCAGAGAAACGATATTTTGAACATCCAACATCACTTCGTAGCTCTGAATCGAACCAGACATTCCGAGATCTTTTGTCTGTTGAAGCACTGGATATTTCGTGAGATAGCCCTCAACCTCATCAAGAGTCAGAGAAGAAAGTGACTCAGAAATCTTATACGAAAGTGCATCACTCTCCGTTGCTCCAGAGAATGAATCCCTCATATCTTCTTTTGTGAGAGCAAGCCAAATATTACTATATTTCTGAATAACACCCATCACATCTTCACTGAGCATATTCATTTGTTTGAGATCCTTCATGAGGAAATACGCATCACCTTCATGAGAAATGATGCCAAGTGTATCAAGTGATATTGATCCTGATGCTATAAGTGCCTCATATGACAAAAGAAGATTTCGTGCCGTGAATTCTGCATCTCGCCCATTTACCTTCGATGAATAGTCACTAGAAAAAACGCCACTCATAAATCCAGGAACAGAAGCAATCATTTGCATAGAACCATCAACAGCATATTTTTGATTCATTCCGAGGTCTTTCCCGATTTCACGGAGAGATTCTATCTGAGATTTCACATGAGAATTGTACATTCCAGTGAAGTCAGTGGGAGCACCTGTGAGCGAACAAGAAGCAAAAAATGGAACGAGAAGCAGTGTGAGATATTTTTTAGACATAGAAATAAATAAGGATAATGTCACCTAGTATAGGAAGGAAGGGATTCTTATCAAGGGAAAAATCCCGTATCTATATACAAAATTATTTTATCAATTATACATAAATATATTGAAGAGAATTTGATTTTTCTGATTTTTTCATATTCTATCTTCATTCCTATATTCTAATTTTTTTCTCATGGCCAATATCGACCACGCACCAAGCAAATACATGCTCAATCTTCTTCATGTTCTCCCTGCTTTTGCTGACGAAGGTGAGAATCGTATCAATACTATCATCGAGCTCAACTCCATGACTATCAACAAATACGAAATCATCACGGAATCAGGTCAACTCAAGCTCGACCGTGTCGGATATTCTTCTCTCTCATATCCATTCGCATATGGAGCAATCCCTTGCACTTGGGATGAAGATGGAGATCCACTCGATGTAGAGATTGTTGGTGTGACTGAGCCACTTATCCCTGGGTCTCTCGCAGAAATCCGTATCATCGGTATCATGAAGTTCAATGATGGTGGTGAAGTTGATGATAAGGTTATCGGTGTTATCGCTGACGACAAGCGTATGGATCATATCACGAGCTACGAACAACTCGGTGCTCACTGGCTCAAGGAGACAACTTACTACTGGGAACACTACAAGGATCTCAAGAAGCCAGGAACTTGCCGTGTGGATGGATTCTTCGGGGTCGAAGAAGCGAAGAAAATCATCAAGGAATGTGAGGAACGTTATGAGAAAGAATATAAACCAAAGTTCAATGCCTAAAATAATCCCCTACCGAGTTGGTGGGGGATTATCGCGCATGAATTCTATAACATTAGATAGTGGTATTTTTCATGCATTTCTTTTTTCTCGAAATTCAGCATTATTTGAGTATATCTCAATTGCAGCAATGAGTCACTGCCATAAATTTTTCCATACTCCTGAATGAGAAGACTGTGCCAATATTCATCGAAATGCCATTCTTGCTGCATCTTGATCATCATGAACTCAATCCAACGCTATAATAATTTCTTGCCAGGAAGTGGACGAGGCATTAATTTTATTGGTATCCAGTAAAATAATGAGGCTCTGTAAGAATGGGCGCAGTACCTTTACTACAAATGATCCGTCACCGACTGCAACACGTCAGTTCTTCTTCGTACTGGAAAGTGTATGATCTAGTCCATTTAATAAGAGTTCTTCTATATAATTCTTCCACTCCTTATTCTGTGGTAGTATTTCCACGGGATTATCAGTATCTTTTTGAGAAAGGTTGGATTCTCCTTCTATGAGAGGAACTTGAGTTGTTGGCGAAGAAATATTCTCCCTAATTCCATTCATTGCACTATCAATACGGTTCAGGGTCTCCATCCTGAGTTTTTCTTGTCTGGTCTCTACTCTCATACCTTCAACTCTTTGCCTCATAACTCCTAATTCCTGAAGATGCTTCTCAGTAAATGGTCAGGAAAGAATATTGTCCAATCGTGCCTGAATCTGACCCATCTTTTGTGCTGGAGTTTCTGAATTATGCTGGAGTTTCTGAATTATATCAATACTCACAAAACGCCCTGATGGTTCTCTGGGTTTAGGATTGGATTGGGCTATACCCCCTTCGTCTTCGGATGAGGTATTTTTATGTTGAATGACCTTCTGGGAAGATGCAAGAATACTTGAGACTTCATCTTCCAGAGTAAGAATATTTCCAATAGGATTGTATTTACGAGAACAAAGCAATCGAGAAAAAAGTCAAAAATATTGGCGCTTCTCTTCTCTATTGAGTGATGACTTGGGGCTTAGTGGTATATTAGCTATATCTCGAACAATGCTTGGATTCTTCTCAAAATTCATCATCTGGAGACCTAACTCAAACTGAACAAGAGACATCTTACTTATACTAAGGTATTTTTTACGAAGCAGTTGGAGTTTGGCAATAATATTTTTCTTCTTTCCAAGAGAAAGCGAGGAATCTTGAATATAAGCAATCCATGCGTCGCAATAAGCCACTCCTAATGAAATAAAATCTTGTTGAAGACTTGTTATCCATACAAGAAAATCACTATCACGTTTTTGATTATTATCTATGCTCTGTTGATAAGTATCAAGGAAAATCTGCTCGGAAGTATTCATAGAATAAAAATAGTTAATTATTAATATAAATATATTAATAATTGTCAAATTTATTTTTTGGATATAATTCACTTTTTCCATACACTCACCGACATGATAAAAATAATTTCCTATACTCCGAAAACAGCAGAGGCAAAGCTTCAGAGCATAAGCCTACCAACCCACAATCCTACCAACCCACAATCCTACCATTTCCTTCTCACTTGTCAGTCAGGACTCGAATCCCTCGTGAAGCGGGAATGTGAGAAGCTCCGTCTCGACAATATCCGCGGACAAGATCGTCTCGTGAAGTGCGATGGGACTGAGAAAAACATGTATGAACTCCTTCTCTGGAGTCGTTTTGCGAACCGTGTCTATCTCTCACTTCGCGAAGAGAAAATCACTGATTTCGACACGCTCCATGAAGTGCTTCGAGAAATTGTGTGGAGCGACTATCTGACAGGAAAAGAACAAATCGTTATCGAAGCATCATCGACGAGATCAACTCTCACCAGTACTCCGACTATCCAAAGTGTCGCACAGAATGCGATTTTTTCGACACTGAATACGCCGAACTATACCAATGACACAGAAGTTCATATTCTCATCCTCCTCATCGATAACGTCGCTCATGTCCTTATCGATATCACGGGTGATCCGCTTCACAAGCGTGGATACCGCCGTGAATCTGGAGAAGCACCGATAAAGGAAAACCTCGCAGCAGCGCTCGTGGCTTTCGCCAATTGGAAATACAGTACTCCCCTTCTTGATCCATTTTGTGGTTCAGGAACGATTCCTATCGAAGCCATCATGATAGCGCGAAATATCGCACCAGGACTTTTCCGCAGTTTCCGTATCGAAGAACTTCCTTTTTTTGATGAAGAACGTCTCGAGAATACTCGTGCAGAAGCCGAGAAAAAAATCTATCCAAGTGGAAAATATACCGTTCTCGCTAGTGATATCGAACCTGAGATGGTACGAATTGCTGAAGAAAATGCACGACGTGCTGGAGTTGCGGGAGATATTCATTTCTCGGTAGGAAATTATTTGAGATATGAACGATGAGATATGAACGATGAGACGAGTATGGGTTCACTCATCACTCATCACTCATCACCTATAACTCTCATCACCAATCCTCCATATGGAAATCGTCTCCAGAGTGAAGATATCGATGATATCTATCGGAAACTTATCCGCGAAGTCGGTGAAAATGGCGGCGGATTCATCACGTCATACCCCGTCGATGTACGATTCGGACTCGCGAATAAGAAACTCCTCAATGGTGGCGAAGAATGCCGTTTCTGGTATAAGAAATAAGACCCAAATTCGGGTCTTATTTCTTATTTCTTCTTCACCAGTACATATCCATCCGCATTAGAATACTTCGTATATACTGCCTGCGGAGAGTTATCATTTTCTCCTTCATGATATTCTGGATTCGGGATATTGATATTCTGGAGAATTACCTTCATACTATACTGCTGTCCTTCGAGGAGGAAAGTCATCTCGTCTTTCGATGGATTGATCGTGTCCCACTGTGGAGCATTCGTATGAAGCGCGAGAAAATGCTTCTGCATATCATCGAGTCAGAACACTTCTACAACCTGTCCACTCAATACCAATTCTCACTTGAGTGCATTCATATCGAATCTCATAATATCTTCTCACTGATAAGCATAATCATCTTTCCCAACAACACGGACGATTTTCTCATATCCTGCTACATCGAGTGGAAATATCTCGAACTGAGTATTCTTGAGTCCGAAATAAAATGTCTGTGGAATAGCATTTTTCCCATTGTATGGAAAATTCCGAACTTTGATTTTCTCAGAAATAGTTGATTGAATCTCATAGCTCTGAAGTTCTTTGTAGTATTCATCACGATAACAATTTTCTTTTTTATCTGCGAGACATTTCTGATATTTTTCTTCGGATGCTTGCCATTTTTTCAGTTTTTCTGCTTCAGCCTCAGTAATCTCATGAGTGAAAAGCGTACGAATCGTCTGACAATCATCGAACCGACATACATATCCGATACCCTCATAGATATCATTCGAAAGCGTTGGATCGATCGCTTCATATTTCTCGAGTGGAACAATCACACTTCCAGAAAGGATTTTCGCAGACTGGAGATCCACGAGCAATCTCTCATACTGACGATGAAATGGAAGACTGTAGACTGACCATGGACCAATCGAAATGACGAAGACAATAACCGCAAGTGTCGCAGGAATGAAGGCAAGTCGTTTTTCTCGAGAAAAGCCATAATAGAGAGAAATCCCGAGAAGCCAGATGCCGAAAACGACGACAAAATAGCGATTCATCGTGAGATCATACTGAGCGATTCGAAGATAGATCGCATAGAACAACATCATGACTTGTGGGATCACCGCATATGGGAAATATCGACGCACTCGCTGAATAATGCCATTATTTTCTCCAATGACTTGAGAAAAAATATAGATAATATACCCAAAAACCGAGAATCCTATCACCATCCAGGAGATTTGTCATTTTGGCCAATCGTGGAAATTCAGAAGCACCTTCACCGAATACGCGTAGAGAATCAGGAAATATATGGAAATAAACGGAAGTCCGACATACTTCACGAGAAATGTAAAAAACGGATTCTCATTTCCCTTCGCAAGAGTGATATCCTCACTCGTCGGAATACGAACCAGTCAGAAAAGTGGTGCTGTGAAAGAAAGTGCGAATATTGCCCAATATCCATATGCTTTATCCGAAATCCACGTGACATCAAAAAGTGTATCTATACTCCAAAGTGCAATAGATCCCAGAGCCATCAGCGCTCCACCAATAATCGTCGACATGAGAAAGACGGTCGCAAGCGCATAGAAATATTTCACATATACATTTTCCTTATATCATTTTCCTCCCAGATCAGCCGCGAATGGTGCGAAAAAAAGAAATGCAAAGAATCCAAAAAACGTCAGGAAAACAAGGGTTGTTCCTTCCATAGAATTGAATGGATCGTTTCCGAGCGCGAGATAGAAAAGGATTCCAAACGCGAGAAATCCGATTCCAATCGGTATCTTGATCCATCTTCTGACGTTCAGTTTCTCGAGAGATAGCACTGCTGCGGTCACGAGACAGAATGTCACAATACTCGTAACTATGACATTCCCAAGGATACGAGAAATATCCTTATCTATATCATATCATTGTGCATTGAGATAGGTGAATACTCCACTCACGATGAGTATGAGAAATACAGAAAATGGGAAACGCTTCACGATTCTTGAGAGTTCAGATTTCAGATGTGCGAGAGAAAACAATGAAAGAAATGAAGTCATAAAGAAAACTTAAAGTAGTTTCATTTTACGTTTTTTCGAAAAGAGTCAAACAGGAAATTTTCTACCTGAATTTCTGTTTCTCACAATCAAAAAAGCGCCCCAACAATGTGGTAGCGCTACGGAGAATCGAACTCCGGTTCCGGGAATGAGAATCCCGTGTCCTAACCACTAGACGATAGCGCCGAATGGTTGGGGGCTTTTTTGGATATTATTTCTTTCCGAGATCAGTGGTGATACCCATAGAACGAGCTGAACCCGCTACGATAGACATAGCAGCGTCGAGATCATTTGCATTGAGATCTGGCATTTTCCCTTCTGCGATCGTCTTGAGTTGATCCATAGTGAGGTGTCCGACCTTGACCTTGTGTGATTCCTTCGAACCAGATGCGAGCTTGAGTGCATCCTTGATCCACCAAGTCATAGGAGGTTGTTTTGTGTAGAAATCAAAAGAACGATCTTCATAAATATTGATCACTGTAGGAAGAATCTTCCCCATCTGATCTTTAGTTTTGTCGTTGAACTGTTTACAGAATTCTGCGATCTGGATACCGGTAGGACCAAGCGCAGTACCTACTGGAGGTGCTGGATTTGCCTGACCAGCCTTGAGTTGTAGTTTTACAACTTTTGTTGGTTTTTTAGGAGCCATAATAATAAAGTGGTTTGTCGCATCATGGTCGGGAAACACATGATATAAACAAGAGATATATAAACGTAGAAGCTCGCGTATTATAAAGAATATAGGAAAAATGCAAGAAAAAATGACAAAATCTTTCGAATGCGATATAGTAGTAGAAATAATCATTTTCTTATGCCAAATCACTGAGAATCTCTCAGGAATTCTGTAAACACCATTCCTGAAGTTCCATCCATATCTGCACAATGAGCTGACTATTTTTTCGAGACATACAACCAGAATACCATTAGAACTCTTACGGAACTCATGGATGCAACATCACAAATATTGAAACAACATTTCTCATATCCATTTATCGAAGGAATTTCAGGAAAGAATATGGGATTTTTCACAGAAGAAGATGTAGAAAAGATGAAACTCGATCAGTTCACATGGAATGCTATCTATAACTATAGCCTGAGAAACAAGAATTCTGACATAGGACTCGTTCGAGAAGTTCTCGATATATGACCAACTATTCAAGGAAAAGAGAATGATGCAAGAATCTTATTGGAAGACTATCTTCCTATGGAATGAGAATGAATGTTTCTCGATGCACAATTCCAAAAAGAAATTGGCTCTTCTCGAAAGAATCTCTCTGCTTTCCAAGAAAACACGACTGGAAACTGTCGAATACTCTCGAGTATAGCAAAGACCCTCATAGAATATGGCTCATATAAATACAAAACGTGAGCCATAAAGGTAGAATACGTTCATACTCAAGTTTCTGGACAGAGCCATACTTTTCTCAAAATCACCTCAAAAAATACATCAACAATATTTGATCCTACTACTCTGATTCTCGGACGGTCCTTTTGATCTATATAGAAGAAAAACCAATAACTATCCTCTCCCCTCGCCTCTCGAGATGCAGTTTTCCGATATCTTTCACTCAGAAAGAATTTTTATCAGCAATAAACCGAATCAATTCTTCCACCAACTTTGCCGAGAGCCCCTGATTGGAACCATGATGTGCATGACGATAGAGTTCGACGATGAGTTCTCGCTGGAAGAATGGATGAACTCACTGAAATTCTGTAATAAGAAATGTTTTTGGTTTTCCGGAATTTTTCTCAGCATTCGCGAACCAATCTCACGAAGCAACATCGAAATACGCCGTCATATCTTGCATATATTCCGCGAGATGCTCTATAGTGCGATGGAATGATGGATTTATCTCCAGTAATATTGGTGTCACCTGATGACGGATCTTATTTCGTTCGAAGTTCGTATCAGAATTGGTACTGTCTTCCCGATATGGGATATGACACGTCTCAGCATAGTGGAGAATATTTGCTTTTGTTTTGGTGAGAAATGGACGAAGAATGTAGCCTGATTCGATGCTCATCCCGGAAAGTCCTTGAATTTTTCCTCACTTCAGAAGATTCAGAAGAATCGTTTCTACTTGATCATCGGCATGATGCGCAGTGAGAATATATCTCGCATGATATTTTTTGCGGACTTCTTCGAGAAACATATAACGCTCATGACGAGCAATTGCTTCGAGCGATCATTTCTTCTCTTTTGCCAGTGTTCCGATATCCATTTTCTTCGTCCTGATTCGTATATTTATACTATTGCAAAATTTCGTAACAAAATCACTATCAGCATCTGATTCAGCTCCTCGAAGTGAATGGTCAAAATGTGCTACGATAATATTTTCTTCAGGATGGCACTTGCGCACAAGATCCAGAAGGACCATACTATCCACTCCTCCACTCACGGCAAGGATGATTGTATTTTCTGGAGAAATGTATTTCGAAAATGTTTCAATAAATGTATGCATGGAATTATAGTATAGAAAAAGAAGAAAATCACAAAAAAACTCTCACCAATTATGATGAGAGTTTTTCAGAAGAATATATTACTTGGAAAGGATACGATCCATCTGGCTCTTGAAGTCATCGACAGTCGAGAAGATTGAAAAATCGAGCTTTGTTCCATCGAGAATCACGGTCGGAGTAGCATTCACACGTGCTGCATCACCATCAGCCACATCACGATCTACACTTGCTGCATATGTATTCTCTTTGAGACATGATGAGAATTTCACAGTGTCAATACCAAGCCCATCAGCCGCAGCTACACGTTCATCATCGGATACGGTTGCTCCTGCTTTCTTTTCTTCGAGTGCATAGAGAGCCTTCTTGTAGTCCATGAATTTCCCATTCTGTTCGACAGCACAGTAAAATGCAAGGGAATCACGGTAGGCATTCTTATGAATGCGAGTAAGTGGAAATTGTTTATAGGTGATAGTCGCCTTTCCTGCGGCTGCCAATTCTTCCAGAACTGGGAGAAATGTATGAGAAAAGTTGATACAAGCCGGACATTGGAAGTCAGCATAATATTCAATCTGGTGGGTTCCGCTTCCATAGGTTGGAGCATCTATCACGATACCTACAGTGGCCCCAGACGTATTCTGGGTAGGAGATGTATTTGTCACAACACCCGTACAAGATGCGAGAAATACCAGAGAAAAAAGAAGAACTATATATTTTCACATAAATTAAAGAGGGCTATAAATCTAAAAGAGCTCTTTTCATAAAAGAACTTCCTGATTCTATATATTTCTTTTCTTTTTCCAAATTTTTGCATTTTCTCGACCTTTTGGATAGAATGGAAACATGACAAAGCTTCATGTTCGCATCGTCTTTCTCCTCGCTACATTGGTACCGAGTTTTTCGTATGCGGCTGACAGTTATATTGGATCTTCTCTGGGGTTGGATTTCTATTCGACAATCGATGATGGAAGCTATACACTCATCGATCAAATGGTAAAAACCGAGATGGCGAAAAAGCCAAAACTCGGTGAATTCTGAGCAGGATGTCCGAATATCGATCTCATCGCCGACAAGGCAACGAGTACGGATATTCTCGACTATGGGAAGCTCTCCGAAGCGCTCAAAGGAAAAAATATAACCATAGAGTGATATCAAGCACTCATGACTTGCCTGAATAATACCTATACCGAACTGGTTGCACAAAAAACCAATGAGACCGATAAACTCCAAAAGATTTCTGCTATTGGACTCTATACGGACGGGAACAAAGATAATTCTGATTATGATATCGTCGGAGATATTGATAGAATCAATGGACTTCTTTTTTCTGAAGATCTCAAATACAATGGTGTAACTAATAATTCGAAATCCTCTCTCGCAAGTTATTTAGCAGGAAATGCAGTCCCAGCACTTTTTGTCGAAGAAGCCAGCACAGGTGCAACCAATACAGGAAATCTCGATACTACGAACCTCGGCAATCTCTGTAGCACCAATGATACTAGCATTCCTCTCGATTCTCTCGTAGATGAGAACTTCATGAATGAACTCGACAGTACTCTCAGTAGTGATATGTCAGTGCCCAATGATCTCAGATATGGTGGTGACATCTCGAAAAATTTCTCATCGAGTTCCACTAACAAAACCACTCCGACAAGTGCTGGGGATTTTTTCCATCCTGGAGGAAATTGTAGTGGTATGTTCTGTATTGATGTGCGATTTGTCTCTGGAAATATGAATCTCCTCGGTGGCGGAAAAAGCACTTCGATCGAAGGAATCATCGAGAAACATACTGAGATTCTTGACCCAATCTCGAAAACTCAACTTGCCTGTCAAACTATGAGAAATCAGATGGGAGAACTTTCTTTTGATAAACTCAAACTTTCTGAGATTCTTTCTGGACTTCGTGTATACTATGTAACAAAACCTCAAAAAGAAAAACGACTCAAATCCGAAGCAACCCCACAATCTGAAGAAGAAGAACTCCTCCAGATACAACGCTGTGCATATGCAACATCTGGACTCCCGACGAATATAGAAGCAGCCAATGGCCCACAAGTAGCAGGATATAGCCTCAACACTACATCCAATACAGAAAACTATGACAATCGAATTATTACGACAACACCCCAAGATACGAATCAATATGGAATCGGTGCAAACTGTATGGAACTGTATATGGATGAAGGGAGAAATACGTATGCAAATACCTTTTCTACTGACATCTCAGAGATCGAATCATTCACTCGATCGATGGTGCAGGTCATCACAAATATCGTCAATATAGGAACTCAGATGGATAGTAAACCAACAGGTTGTGTATAACTATGAACATGAAAAAAATTCTCCCCATCATCCTCGTACTCTGAACTATCCCTCAGTTGCTCTCGGCAGCAGAAGGAGCTTGTTCGATAGAAAATGGACCCACTCCTCTGCTCAAGAATTACCTCAATGCAACGGATGCACGAATAATGTCAGTTATCAGTGCTGGAAAGAAAAACAATTGCAATGGCACTTTTTCAAATGAGAGAAAATTTCTCGAAGCGATGGATCGTATTGATATTCGGTCAGAACTGGATACGAATTTTGTAGTAGATTTCCAGTACAATATCCTCATCGCTGCAGAAGGAAACTCTCGATATCCAGTGATTCGTCAGGGACAAATCATTCATGAGAAAGAAACAAAAATCACAAACGCTCTCAAGATTGTCGCCAATAATTGTAATCTCGAAACATCTGTGACAACCGAATGAGGAAAAACAGCAGAAACAGTTCTAGGCGATATGCTCACTCTCAACCGAAAAGTCGAATCATATTTCAAAAGAGTTGCTGGTGGAGATATCAGCCTTCCTGAAGGTATTTCTGATGCTGATAAGAATCTCTTCCAGGAGATTGCCGCAAACTACAGCAAGGATGCGACAAGTGGTTGCCAGAATCAATATGATTTTGAGGAAATAGTATCGAAGCTTCAATGAGCTGTAGATATCAATTTCAAAAATATTGGAAACTCATTTGATAGCTGGAAAAAAGCAATTGATATGTTCCGTGGCACAGAATGAACCCCACAACAACAACAAGATCTCGAGAAAAGACTACTCTCACGAGAACTCGCTCGTCAGTGATTTTCTACAACAGCACAAAAGACCATGCTCGAGAATCTGTCATGTTTCCGGAGAAATACCAGCACCGATTCTACGGTTGAAGAGCTCTCAAAAACACGACAGAACTGTATTCAATCCATTGCACAATGACTCGAAAATATTACCAATCCTCTTCAGCAATCATTTCTCAAGGTAACGAATACAGAAGATTATCTGAAAAAACGCCTCAGAATCCAGACAGAAAAAGCTATCAACAAAGATGATGTGACAATCATCTGGAGTCAACTCAGCACTATCATATCGAATAATGACGAAACGGCAGTCAATGAAGAAATGCTCTCCAATCTTGTGAGCATCCATATGCAACTCGTAGAAGTCAACAAACTCCTTCTCAAGAAGATCCCTGATATGCAGAAAAACTGTATGCGAGAAAATCCGAGTATCGTCGGTGCTTGTCGATAGAAATTGCTATCTCTAGAAATCCAGCATCATCGGACAGTGATCTGATCCCATCTGGTTGGTGAGATACTCTATATTGCGAATATTTGCTATAGTAATATCATCCGCCCAAAGCGCATCGATACGCCACCCGACATTTCTCTCGCGGGACCGAGTAATCACATCCCACCAAGAATACACATCCCGCACGTCGGGATTTTTTGTACGCCAGATATCATGCCAACCATCTTGCACTCGACCATCGAGCCAAGCACGTTCAAGTGGATGGAATCCGATTTTCCCATCATTCTCCTTCGGCCGTGCGAGATCAATCTCCTGATGTGCACAATTGATATCTCATCCCCATATCACCCCTGCCCCACTCGCACGCAGTTCGTCCATATATTTCGCGAATTCCGTATAGAATACAAGTTTATCGTGCCATGCTTGTTCTGATTTTCCCCCATTCGGAAAGTAGATACCAAAAATATGAAGTACTTTTTCTCATGACTTTTTTGATGTAAGTTTCACATGCGCCACTCTCCCTTCATTCGCCGTCGGATCACCAAGAAATGAATCAAGAAATTCCACATCATAATCATCATACATACGCGAACTAATCCATACGCCCGTTCCAGCATATCCAGCCTTCTCAGCGGGATTGTAGTGAGCTATATATCATTCTGGATGATTCATGGATTCTGAGAATTTATCAGGAGTTCCTTTGATTTCTTGCATGAAGAAAATGTCTGGACTATACGTATTCACGAGATTCTGGATTTCTCACTTCTTTTCGACCGCACGGATACCATTCACATTCCAGGAGATTATTCGCATAATTTTTGACGATAAAGAACAAGGGAAGATTATAGAAAAAATATGTAATTACAAGATAATTCTTTTGATTATCCTTGAAAAAATTGGAATCTATCTTGCTTCTTTCTTTGAAGTATTTTGAGAATCAGTCGACGCAAATAAATCAAATTATACATTTCTATTCCTACTTCAGAAACATCATCTTACTTTTCTCCACAATCTCATCTGTCTCAAGATATTCCCGCGTAATATTTCTCTCATCAGCGATCGAGAGGACGATCCTCCGCTCGATAAAATAGAGAAGAAAATCATGGAGTTCGTCAGAATCCTGAATATGTGAATAGAAATTATAGACGGAAAGATGCGGAACATTGAGCTCCTTCCCTATCTGACGCCAAGACTTCTTCTGGAACACATACAACAATATCCCTTTCGTGAGGAGCATCGCAGAGAACTTCTTCGGCACAAAATCCACCTGATGACAAAATCGCTCGACCCGATGATAGTCGCGTGTCTCGATGTTCTGGAATCGGATAAGCCACATTCGAAGAGCATATCAGTAATTTGTTCGAATACAAGTTTATGATATTTAATTACGGGCAAATAACTCCATCAAGACGGGAAAACTTATAGAGATAAAGTCAGCTAAAAGCATTTCAAAAGGAACTCATGATACGATCACACGCAGTGGCAAATTCTCATTCATTTTCATCGAGAAGGTATGGTGCATTCCATGGATCTCGATAGTATTTTTCCGCTTCAGCACTATCATGTCAAGCGTAGAAAAATATTTTATCCACTGCACTCTTCCATGAGGTATAGCATTCATTGGTTTCTGGAATATTTACTAGTGGTCAAGTGAGATCTCAACGTGGAGGTGGTTTACATTTATACTCCGTACAATAACTTCCCGTTATTTGTCAGAGAACTTTATCTGTATTAATTCTTGCTTCTTCGATAATATTTTGCAGATTTAGTATTGCAACTTTTGTTTGAGTTTGTTTTGCTCGCTCGAAATACATATGAGAAATACTCGGCAATAATAGTGCAAGTACCCCTATAATCGCAATAACAATCATAAGTTCCACAAGCGTGAATCCTCACCTCTTATGCATAATAAAAGCATGTAAAATAATAAACACGCCAAAATAGAGTCATGATGTTGAGAGTTTTGGCAAACATAAAAGGGATACCCTGCTCTATGTTCGCCAAAACACCGTATCCATTCGCTCAGAAGAGGAGGAATACCTGAACAGGATACCCCTACATGATTCTGAGCAAATGAACAATAAAAAATGGACGGTATTTTGGCTCTTCTATTGTAAGAGCTTTTTCAGATTTGCAAATTTTTCTATTCCACCGTCACACTCTTCGCGAGATTCTGCGGTTTATCCACATCACGCCCAAGTTTCTTCGCAATTCCCACCGCCATGAGCCAGAGTGGAATGAGCGGGAGAAACGGAGAGAGAAGCGGATGCGTGCTCGGCACTTCGATAACATCGTCATAGAGATCTGCGCGCTTCCCTTCGCCAGCCGTGACCACTCCGAGCACAACACCATTTCGAGCCTTGATCTCCTTAATATTCGATTCTGTCTTATCACGGAGAACTCACTTGAGATTCAGTACTATCGATGGCATCTCTGGACGAATAAGTGCGAGCGGACCGTGCTTCAGTTCTCCACTCGAATAGCATTCTGCATGAAGGTACGTGAGTTCTTTGAGCTTGAGTGATGCTTCTGCGGCAGTTCCATAGAGGAGATTGCGACCGAGGAAGAAGAAGTTCTGGTATTTGGAATATTTCTCGACGATTGGATTCAGGGATTTTGCGGCCATGAGCTGGTCATGGAACTTCGTCGGAAGTTCCTTCATCTTGCGGATAATTTCACGTGCATCCTTCACCTGAAGATCGCGTTTCATCCCGAGTGCGAGTGCCATGAGGATGAGCACTGCGAGTTGCCCGATGATATTCTTGGTCGATGCGACACCGACTTCCACTCCTGAATGTGTATAGAGTCCCATCTCGCACATGCGAGCAATCGTCGAACCGACTACGTTCACGATACCGAATGTGAGACATCCTTTTTCTTTCACCATCTTCAGACTCTCGCGGACATCCGCCGTCTCACCTGATTGCGACATGAAGACATAGAGTGTTTTCTTGTTCGGAAGAAATGTATCATACAAGAATTCGCTACTAATACGAACATCACACGGAATATGAGCAATCTCCTTGAACCAGCTCGAACCGACCACTCCAGCGAAATAGCTCGAACCGCTCGCGATAATCTCGATTCGTTCGATCTCATGATCTCCGAGTGCATCGAGTGTCTCATTCGTGATGGTCTCGGTATCGAAATTGATACGACCCTTCAGTGCATTCATGAAAACATCCGGAATCTCATTGATTTCTTTCTCAGTGAACGTCTCGAAATTCCCGATACTCGCCGTCTGGAATTCTTCCGTGATTTTCTCACGATCTTTCTCTACTTCTTCTCCGAGTGCGAAGATAGAATATTTCCCGTTTTCGATACGAATAATCTCATAGTCTTCCAATGTCACGAATTCTGTCGCCACTCGAGAAACAGCATTGATATCACTCGAAAGAAATGTTCCTTCGTCTGAAACTCCGACAATCATCGGACTTCCGAGCTTCGCACCGATAAGCACTCCAGGATCTTCGCGATCGACAACCGCGAGGGCGTAAGCACCAACCAATCTCGTCAGCACTCGCTCGAACGTCGAAAGGAGATCTTTCTCATACATTTCTTCGATAAGTTTCGCGACTACTTCCGTATCCGTCTCACTGTAGAAATGGTATCCTTTTTTCTGAAGTTCTTCTTTGAGTTCATGATAATTCTCGATGATACCATTGTGAACGACGAAAAACCGCATGTCCTCAGAATAGTGGGGATGTGTATTTTTCTCCGTTACACCACCGTGTGTCGCCCAGCGTGTATGAGCAATTCCCGTTGTATAATCCGCATTTCTTTTGTCGTTTTTCTCGACTTTCGTCGCGAGATTCGAGACTTTCCCGACGGCTTTCTCGAGGAAAATCTCTCCCGTCGGAGAAAGTGCTACAAGACCAGCAGAATCATATCCGCGATATTCGAGATTGCGAAGTCATTCGACGAGAAGAGGAATTGGATTTTCTGATCCATTATAAGCAAATATTCAGCACATAGAGAAATAATTATGAGGAAAAAAAATCAAATTCTTATAAGATGAATTTTGAAGGGATCCCTACGGGATGACAAAATCTGGAAAGTTCACAGCACCAAGTTTGTTGATATATCAATTACCAAAGCTAATCAACTAACAACAATCTATTTTTCTGAAGGCGAAAGTCAAAACAGTTTCCCTTTTTCTGTTTAGTGAGAAAAAAGTTTTTTCTCTTTGGAAAAGCAAAAAATAACACATTTTTGCTGGAAAAGTTCGTCGAATATTTGCTTTTTTTTCGTGATTATGGAAAAATTGGAAGATAGCCCTCGAATCTCTCTCAATCTTATGGATATTTTTATTCTCATTCTCTGTCTCTGAATCGTCCTCTCGTTCGAATTCATCAACGGAATGAATGATACAGCAAATGCCATCGCACCTGTTATTTATAGTCATTCTCTCGAAGCGAAAAAGTCAGTATTCCTCGCTGCTGTTCTGAATTTTCTCGGGGTTTTGCTCGGTGGAACTACGGTTGCCATGAGTATTCTTCATCTTCTACCACTCGGAATTATCACTGAACAACCGACCAATTTTGGTATTCTGCTTGTGCTTTCGATTCTGATTGCTGCAATTATCTGGGATCTCGGAGCATGGTATCTCGCACTTCCAGTTTCGAGTTCTCACGCACTTATCGGATCGATTCTCTGAGTCAGTATTGCTATCATGTATTCCGCTGCTGGAAGTGAATTCACTCCGCATTGGGGAAAAGCGGAAGAAGTCGTAGTTGGACTTTTGATTTCTCCTATTATTGGTTTTGGTTGTGCTCTCATTCTCATCTACATCGCACACCGATTCATCAAACGCGAAGAATACTTCAGGGCTCCTATGAATGCATGAGATCGTCCAAGTCTTGCTATACGATCGACCTTGATTCTCGCATCTGGACTAGTGAGCTTCATGCATGGAAAAAATGATGGACAAAAAGGCGTCGGAATCGCGACGCTTATTCTCATAACCCTGATTCCAAGCGCTTTCGCGATAAATCCGAAGCTGGATATGAACACACTCTCAGAGAATGTTCATGCTATCTCTACCCAAGTAGCACAAATAGATACGAACAAACTCCCAACTCGTGAAGCAGAACTCACTGGTAATATAAAAATTGCAACCAATGAACTCCAAACGCTCATCGCAAAAGCAGGAAATGGGGAAATCGATCGTGCAGGAATCCGCAAAAATATATTCAAAATCCGGGATAATTATACATCACTCAATACTCTCGAGACAAACAATCTTGTCCCGAGTGCAAGTGCGAATAGTGTCCATATTTCTCTCGCGAACATCAATGAAAACATCAATAATCTGCTCGGTGCTACAGATTATGTACCATGGTGGATTATTGTTCTTGTATCTATCGCAATCGGTTCTGGAACAATGATTGGATGGAAACGTATCGTCGAAACTATCGGTGAAAAAATCGGGAAATATAAAATGAATTATTCACAAGCGGCATCTTCTGCTTTTATCACAGCAGGAACAATTGGCGCCGCTTCTACTCTCGGACTCCCTGTCTCTACGACTCACGTCATGTCATCGAGTGTGGCAGGTACGATGGTCGAAGAACATGGATGGAAAAATGGTATTGATCCACATATGGTCAAACATATTCTCCTCGCATGGATACTCACTATGCCATCGACGATTCTCATTGCAGGAACTTTATTCCTCGGACTTCAGTGGTTTTTTCTCTAGAAAATTTGACTTATCAGGGAAAGATTCTATACTCCGCTCGACCAATGCCGTTCAATCATTCGTCGAAAATCCCCCAGAGGGGGATTTTTTTGAATTTATGAGAAAATATAATTCTTATCCCGGACGTCACTCCATGATTCTCCTATATAACTCATGAGACCTTTCCTTCAGGCGACGCCCTTTGATTCATTCACATATCTCATTATATCTATCCTTTGCTTGTTTATCTGTTTTATATGTTTTGGAAAGTACTCAAAGCTCCTCCAATTCTGCAGAAGTTGCATAGCTAACATGGAGTACTACTCCTTGTTTATCAATATCATCAATAGCGTGTCCTTCTCTAAAACCATAGCCCACAACAGTATCTCCTAAATCATCTATATCATGATGTTCAGCAAGGACAACTGGCTTATCTGCAGGTGTAGAGGTATTAAGCATGGATATCTTTGTTTATTTGGTGAATAAATGTGATATTATATTTTAATTATAAATTGTCAATTTATTTTGTAAAGAACAAGCATCTCTTGCCTTTTCCCTCCCTTTCCATATATTGGGAGGGATTTTTTATACCACTATGTCTACTCCAAACTACTCCACCGAAACCCTCGACCGCATCCGAAAACTCGAACGTATCAAAACGCTCGGGGTAAATCCATACGCTACCAAGTTCGATATCACACACCAGATTGGACAGATTCTCGTGAATCATCCAGCAAAAATCGAGGAAGGTCAGACTTCGTCTTTTCGTGCTGTGGAAGATATTATCCCTGCGCCCGTGAGCGAAGTTTCGCTTGCTGGACGTGTGATGCTTCATCGCAGTTTCGGGAAAATCTGTTTCGCGACGATCAATGATGGAACTGGACGTGTCCAGATTCTTTTTTCTCGTGAGAATTGCAACATCATCGTCGATGGTGAGAAAAAAACAGAACTCTCTCCCGTCATCCTGAACGAAGTGAAGGATCCAGGAACAATGGAAACACTGGATTCTTCGGCAAAGCCTCAGAATGACGGAAGCGCGGAATCTTTATCTGCATATAAATTCGCAGAGAAACTGATTGATTTATGAGATTTTGTCGGAGTCAAGTGAGAGCTTTTCTACACACACAAGGGGGAGCTCACACTCTTCGTGTCAGAATTCTCATTTCTCACGAAAGCCATCCGCCCACTTCCAGAGAAATTCCACGGAATGGAGAATGAAGATGAGCGCTACCGCAAGCGCTACCTCGATATGGCAATGGACGATGAACTCCGTGCTCTGTTTTATCGCAAAGCGAAATTCTGGGAAACGATTCGCAACTTCATGAAGGACAAGGGATTTCTCGAAGTCGAGACTCCGACGATCGAACATACGACGGGCGGAGCCGAGGCTCGACCGTTCGCGACGCATCACAACGACTACGATGTCGATGTCTATATGCGCATCTGTGTCGGAGAACTCTGGCAGAAGAGACTTATGGCAGGAGGATTTCCGAAGACATTCGAGATTGGACGCGCCTATCGCAACGAAGGTTCAAGTCCTGAACACCTCCAGGAATTCACGAATATGGAATTCTACTGGTCATACGCCGACTACGAGGATGGCATGAAACTCGTCCAAGAGCTCTACCAAGCCATCGCACTCACAGTATATGGTCGTACGAAATTCACGGCAAAAGGACATGAATTCGACCTCGCGGGTAACTGGCCAAAAGTCGACTACCTCGAAGCAGTGGAATCAAAAACAGGAATCAATCTCCTCACAGCGACCGATGAAGAGATGAAAGCAAAACTCGCAGAACTCGGTGTGAAATACGAAGGAGATAATCGTGAACGTCTCACAGACACGCTCTGGAAATACGTACGAAAAACCATCACTGGCCCAGCATTTCTCGTGAATCATCCGCAGATTATCTCTCCTCTTGCGAAAGCAAGTGCGAAATCCCCAGGAAAAGTCGAACGATTCCAGCCGATTATCGCGGGAAGTGAGGTGGGAAATGGATTCTCAGAGCTCAATGATCCACTCGATCAGCGATCCAGATTCGAGCTCCAACAAGAACTCCTCGCACAGTGAGATGATGAAGCGATGATGCCAGAATGGGACTTCGTCGAGATGCTCGAACACGGTATGCCTCCGACGTGTGGATTCGGATTCGGTGAGCGATTCTTCGCCTTCCTCGAAGACAAGCCGCTCCGCGAATGTCAGTACTTCCCTTTTATCAAACCAAGGTTTGGAAGTCATCACTCGCTCGGATGAGAATAAGCAAGCTTCTTCTCTCCTCACTTCGTTCGACTATGAAGCCCGTTCATGTTGTGGAAGAGAAAGATGAGAAATAAAAATTCCCCTTCGAGAAATCGAGGGGGGTTTTTCTATAATTGTTTAATAAAAGTACATTTTGGGTAATTTGCACACCCGAGAAATTGTTCTCATGAATGTTCTCAATTTTTTGCTACTCGTAAGATAAGCTCTCATCAACATCTTTCACAGAGACCATAATTTGAATTGAAAGTATCATGTATTATTTCCCTACTTTCCACCAATTTCTTAAGATAATTTCTATCCCAAAGTTCTATTCCATACTTCTTAGCCTCAGAAACGGCATCAGTAGTGAATCATGTTGTGGTAACAAAGATTCATCCTGCTGGAGGATTTTCACCATTCATTACTCCGTGAAGTTCACGAATTTTCTCAACTCAGATTAGATCTGTTTCATAATGTTTACATTGCACAAAATATTTTTGCTCATCATATATTGCAGTTACATCGACTCATCAATCTTTTATTCCTGCTCACAGAATTGAGTGAAATCATTTCTCTTCAAGAACACTTGCAATAAATGTTTCAAATTCACGCCAATCTAACTTCATAATTTCATTAAATCTCTGGAGTGCCATATATCTTTTCTGCTTTCGGTACTTCTGAAATTTTATTAGTACCCAGAAAACAACCATTACAACTATTGTAATGGGAATGAGAATATATGGATTCCTTATGACATAATCAACAAGCCAGAAATAATATTCCATTATTTTAATATAATAAGGCATTAGTACTAGTAAAATCAAGGCAACTCCAAACTGCAAAATTCGAACAAACATATCTTCCAGAAAAGATTGAAAGCTTTGCGGAGAGGAATGATAATATCTCTTCCTTTTGTATGAAGTTTTTCGCATATAAAAATAAATGAAAGTAATAATAGATTATCCTTTCTTTCCCTTTCGGTCAAATCCCATAAAATTATCGAGGCATTTTTTGCCTTTCTCATACTTTTGGATATGCTGTCGAAATATTTTTGTCCTCGTAGTTTAGTGGAAAAATACGGGCCTCCGAAGCTTGTGACACAGGTTCGATCCCTGTCGAGGACACCAGAAATACAGAAAATCCCCTCTCATATTGAGAAGGGATTTTTGGTTTCATATGGAGCAGGTAATGGGACTCGAACCCACAACAGCCGCCATGGCAAGGCGGTACTCTAGCCAATTGAGCTATACCTGCAAAAGAGTACGAGAGGCATTTTATATATTTTTTTGGAAAATCAAGTTTTCCTCATAGAGAAATCGAGAAAGAAAAATATATAAAGTTTGACAAACAATTTTTATTTCCTATAGTCCGCGAACTCTTTTTGATTTTCTCGCGAAGTGATTCGCGAGCTGACAATTGAGACTATTCCAACCACACGCACTCTTCATGGAGTTGCTAAAGGAGAGAAAGACCGATGAACACCACCAAGAAACCGACTGAACCAGAGGTTCGTAGCCAAATCCCGCTACCAGCCCATATTCCCCCTCACCTCAGGGAGGTCTACGTAAATCGGGCTAAACAAGCCCAAATGCAATCCTCCTGAATTTTCTTTGTTTCATCGTAGAACATAGGACTCCAAAACCTCATGTTCTCGACACCCCCCACGAGGGGTGTTTTTCTTTTGTTGAGAATATTTTGACAAAAAGAAAATACATCCTACAATCACCCTCGAATATTCCAGAGGCCCACAAGGCTCTCGCGGGAATTCCCCTGCATCCAGCTGGGTAAGCGCTGGACATTGAAGGAGAACAGCGATGCGTTGTTGGATTACGAAAGTGTAAATTGACGGCATCGATAACCCCGGAAGGAATTTCTTCCGGATTCCTTCAACCCCGACCCGCTCACGCGGGTCTTTTTCTTGCTCGCACGGATTCTGTTGCTATTTCCCCCATTTTCTCTATAATCACCTGTGTATATCACTGCTCGCCTATCCGAAGAAGCTGATACGAGTCATTTTCTTTGGATCGACGAGTGATATTTCCAAAAAAGGTCTGGTGTTCCTTCTAATCACCAATTACTAATTTCTAATCACTACCCATATGATTGTTGCCCTCAAGGATAAGCTCGCACTCTCGCGAGCTGTTGTCGAAAAAACCTACTCTATCGGTGGGAAACAAATCACGTTCGAATCTGGACGTCTCGCGCTCTTCGCGACTGGTTCTGTGGTTATCAAGGATGAGGATGGAAATTTTCTCCTCACAACTACTGGTATCGGGAATCCGAAAGATGGAGACTTTTTTCCTCTCACGGTAGAATACCAAGAGAAATACTATGCGAATGGAAAAATCGGTGGGAATCGCTTCATGAAGCGAGAAGGTCGTCCGAGCGAGACTTCTATCCTGAATAGTCGTGTCATCGATCGTCCTATCCGTCCGATGTTCCCGAAAGGAACTCGCACAGAAGTACAGATTATCTCGACTATCATGAGCTCGAGCGGTGTTTCTGACTTCGGTTGGTATGGTGTCACTGGTGCTTCTCTCTCTGTTATGCTCGCGGGCGTGAAGGAATTCGAAGCTCCTGTTTCTGGAGTTCGCGTGATTGCGGATGAGGCTGGGAATTTCATTTTTGACCCGACATTCGAACAACTCCAGACAGCGCACCTCGACCTCACCGTTGCTGGAACTGAAGATGCTATCACCATGGTAGAAAGCCAAGGAGATCAGGTTTCCAATGATCTCATGGTTCGCGCATTTGAGTTCGCTCACGCGATTATCAAGGATTTCTGTAAGGCACAGAAAGATTTCGTTGCTGAATATACAAAAGTCTACGTCCTTCCTGAAACAGAACTCACTGTCGTAGAGACGGATACAGAAGTTCTCGCAAAAGTCCATGCGCTTGTCACAGAAGATGAGATCAAGGCACTCTACAATCTCGGAAAACTCGAGTTCCACGATGCTATCCACCATCTCGTAGAATCAGTTGCTGAGAAACTCGGATACGACGAAGAAACCAATACTCCAAAAATGGCAGATATTGCTGACAGTGTGAAGGATGTTGTGAAGACTCACATGCGAAAGACGGTTCTCGGAACTCGCTCACGTCTCGATGGTCGTGCGCCTGGTGAGGTTCGTCCTGTTCGTGCTACTGCGCCGATTCTTCCTCGCACTCATGGTTCTGCACTTTTCGAACGTGGTGTGACACAGGTTCTCTCTATCACGACACTCGGTGGACCATCAGATATCCAACTCATCGACGACATGTACGAAGAAGATACAAAACGCTATATCCATCACTACAACTTCCCTCCATTCTCTGTCGGTGAAGTGAAACCACTTCGTGGTGTTGGACGTCGCGAGGTTGGTCATGGTCGTCTCGCTGAGAAGGCACTTGAGCCAGTTCTGCCAGATGAGACAGATTTTCCATATATGATCCGTGTTGTCAGTGAAACTACGACTTGTAACGGTTCGAGTTCTATGGGAAGTGTCTGTGGATCGACTATGTCTCTCATGGACGCAGGTGTGCCGATCAAGGCTATGGTAGCAGGTGTTGCTATGGGAATGATCTACGATGAGACGACTGGAAAGTATGAGATTCTCGCTGATATCCAAGCTCAGGAAGACTTCCTCGGTGATATGGACTTCAAGGTAGCTCGTACAGATACTGGTATCACAGCACTTCAGATGGACTGTAAGATTTCTGGCCTCTCTATGGATGTGATTCGTGAAGTATTCGCGAAGTCTATCAATGCTTGTGGCTATATCATGGGTGAGATGAAAAAATGCCTCGCAGAACCACGCAAAGAACTCTCTCCATATGCACCATTCCTTCTCGCGGTTCATGTTCCAGAAGAGAAAATGCGCGAAGTCATCGGTAAAGGTGGTGAGACGATTCAGTGAATTGAAAAAGATTTCGGTGTGGAAGTGAACCTCGAAGATGATGGACAATGTACTATCACCGCGAAAACTCAAGAGGCTGGAAAAGCAGCACTTGAGTTCATCAAGGGTATTCTCAAAGACATCGAGGTTGGTGATATCTATGAAGGAAAAATCGTGAAAATCCTCGATACGGTTGGTGCTATCGTCGAGATTGCCAAAGGAAAGGAAGGAATGATCCATATCTCAAAATTCGGAGTCAAGGAGCGTATCGCAGATGTGAACACGGTTGCCAAGGTCGGTGAAATAGTGAAGGTAAAAGTCTATTCTGTCGACAAAGAAAAAGGACGAATTGGACTGGAAAAAATCAATTCCGAAGTATAACTGCCACTCCTAGGATTACATGTATATGATTTTATATTTGAACATCTTAGGATAAGAAATGTATAAAAGAATCCCATGAACCTCCCAACCCTCGACACCATCGTCCTCGATACTATCAATACATATCAAAATGCGGAGAATCTCCCGCAGATAGACTTTTCCCAGTTCCACGCACCACTCGTCGTCGGGAGTGGAAATGGGATTGCGACGGGGAAAATCCTTTTTCGGAACATTCCAGCATTTTTCGCATCCGAATCAGAAGTCGAAGAAAAACTCCGAAATATTCCATCCATCGAAGAAGTAGTGGTTGTCTCAGCGAGTGGAGAGAAGCATGCACCTATTATTCTCGAACTTGCGGAAAAAATGGGAAAGAAAACATTTCTCATTTCTTCCAGCGAAACCAGTCCTGCTCGAACTATTGCTGATACGAGTTTTGTTTTCCCGAAAAATACAGAACCATATACTTACAATACTTCGACGTATTTCGGATACCTCTATGGTGCTGAAGCGAATCGAGAACTCTCCAAGCTTCGTGATCATATCACTCAGACTATCGATGCCATCCTCAGTAATATAGACTGGAAATCTTATACTGGGTATATTGTAGTCCTTCCGAACGAGTTCGCACTCCTGAGAGATATGATCGAGATGAAGTTCATCGAACTTTTTGGACGCAAGCTTGCTCGTGACGTCTTCACCTATGAGCAAATGAAGCATGCTATCACAGTTGTTCCTGATGATCGAGAACTCTTCCTCTGTTTCGGCAATGAGACATGAATACAATACGGAACCAATCAAGTGAATCTTCCTGTTTTCGATACACAAAGTTATGCAGCGATGATGCTGGTCGGATATTATACAGTATGAAAAATACAGTGAGTACTCCCCTCCTACTTCATGGACTCTATTGAGAAATATTGCGAGACAGCACCAGAGAAATTCGGATTCCATCCTTCACCAATCGTGAAAGCATAGAAGCCCAACCAACTATCAAAAATAAAAGTGTGCCTCAGGAACACGTCATTTTTCTGGTAAGATAAGAGAATTTCCTGAAAAATCTATACAATTTCATCATAGAAGGCTCACTCCTATAAATCCAATAAGGATATCTCTCATTTGCGGGGTATGAAATAAACAATGTGCAAATTCTCATTGAATAAGCCCCACAAGAGCATCATCCCATCAATATATTTCTTGACTTTGTACTATAGAATAACCCTCTTCTACATATGGAGTTAAAACCTCTGGAATTACCCTGTTGTTTGCATATACCACTTTTTTTATAGTATTTGGTGGTTGAAGTTTAGTTTTTATATTTGTTTTCATATCTTGAATAAAAACCTCATCTCAAACCTTTGCATATAAAATACCCTTAGTAGGATAATATACATATATAAGTGGAAAGCTTCCTCAAACGAGAAGGGCTAGACAGATAGAATAACCTGCACTTCCTTGTATATATTCCAGTGTTCCATCAATCGGATCAATAATAATGCTTGCCTGTGCATTTTGATTCGAGAAAGATGAACATGTCATAGTTTCCTCTTCAGCATCAAGAATAAAGTCTCTTGGCTCGATAATCTGTATCAACTTTTGTAATAGTATCTCTTGAACTTCTTCGTCTATTTTTGTTTTTGCATTTCGACGAAGTATTGTTTCCTCAGTATCTCAATCGATTAATTCTCATTCTTTTCCTATATTTACTACTCATTGTTGATGTTCAATTGCATATTTTCAAGCAATAAGAAAACTCTGAAAAATTTCTCATGCAAGTACCTCAAGATTGTATGTTCAGAAAATATAAGTACCCATACTGTATATAAATAGATTCGAAAACTATTTCCGGAAAATCTTGAACCAAAGATAGATACCAATCAGTACAATAGAAACATATCCAACCTCATTCCCATATCGTCCAATCAGAGTTGTCATACTATCTCCGAAGATGTACCCGAGAGTCACAAGAACCGCACACCAGAGAGTCGCACCGAGAAATGTAATCGAGATAAATGGGAGCATCTTCATGCGAAAAATACCAGCAGGAATCGAGATCAGATGACGCACGACTGGGAGGAGTCGTCCGATAAATGTATATATCCTGTCATTCTGGAGAAAAAGATCTTCTGCTTTTTTGTATTTTGCTTTCGTGATGAGGATATATTTCCCATATTTCTCGAGGAAAGGACGCCCGAGCCATTGTCCGAGAATCCAATAATTCAACAGCGCCCCCACAACAGAACCAACTCCGCCAACAAGAACAGCAAGAAATGGATCAATATGTCCAGCAGCAGCAGAAACCCCAGCGGGTATCATGACGAGCTCGGATGGAACAGGGAAAATCGAAGATTCCAGCGTCATGAGGATAAAAATCGCCGTATAATCAATCGTCGAAAAGAACGAAAAAAGTGTATTGATAAGATCGTGCATAAGAAAAATTTATATGTGGATTGTATCGAGAAAAGAGGAACTCGCAAATTTCCTTTTCAAGATATGATAAATTTATAATATAAAGCAAAAACGTTTGCATTTTTGAACGTTTTCGTACAATATTTTCGTACCTTTATATTTTTACTTTTCTTCCTATGAATTGGCTATTCTTTCTTGGTCGGCTCCTCTTGGTTGCTATTTTCTATTCTTCTGCTTATAGCAAAATAACAAACTTCGATATGTTCGTTGGTATTGCTGATGGTGCTGGTATGCCATTTCCTGTGATTGCTATCATTGGTGCCATTGCTCTTGATCTCGTCGGAGCAACACTTCTCCTCGTGGGAAAAAAGTTCGCTGGATCTGGTGCTGCACTTCTCATTCTATTCCTCATTGTTGCGACTCCATTCTTTCATAACTTCTGGGTGGAAGCTCCTGGAAGCCTCGCATACACGAACCAATACAACAACTTCATGAAGAATCTCTCTATTCTTGGTGCGATGTTCATCATGCTCTGGTACTACCAGAATGAATGTCCAGTTCTCAAGTTTCTCGGACTGGCGAAAGGAGAAAAGAAATAATATTTGTTCGATTAAAAGAATCCCCGATTTCTCGGGGATTTTTCTTTAGCAACCTTTCGATTTGAGCCAAGTGATGAGATTCTCGATTTTCACAATTTCTTGTTCTCCCGTATCACGATCGCGAACCGTCACTTGACCTTGATCGTAGTTCTCTGGTTCGACACAGATAGAGAATGGGATACCGATTTCATCTGCACGAGCATATCGCTTTCCGATAGTTCCCGCTTCATCATATTCACACATGAATTCACTCGAAAGAAGTGAATAGAGTTCATCCGCTTGTTCTGAGAATTTTTTCACGAGTGGAAATACTCCAACCTTCACTGGTGCAACCTGTGGTGCAAAACGCATCACTACACGACTTCCCTCTTCATTCGTCACCTCATCATACGCATCACACATAGCTGCGAGCGTGAGACGAGAAAGTCCGATAGATGGCTCGATCACGTATGGAATATACTTCGTATTATCAAACGGATCGAAGTAGGAGAGATCTTGTTTCGAGAGGGACATATGCGCATTGAGATCATAGTCCGTACGATTCGCGAGCGTTGAGATTTCTCCCCAACCGAATGGAAAGAGGTATTCAAAATCTCCAGCCCGCTTCGAATAGTGTGGAAGTCCTTCTTTTGGGATTTCGACAAAACGAACCTTCTCTGCCTTGAATCCGAGAACTTCCGTAAAGAATGTTGTCTCGTTTTCGAGCCATTCCTGGAAGAGTTCTGCATCAGTTCCTGGTTTGCAGAAATATTCAATCTCGATCTGTTCGAATTCACGAGTTCGAAAAATGAAGTTTTTCGGAGTGATTTCATTGCGAAATGCCTTTCCGCACTGTGCGACACCGAATGGGATTTTTTTGCGAGAACTGCGAGCAATGTTCGGGAAGTTCACGAAGATTCCCTGAGCTGTCTCAGGACGAAGATAGACAAGAGAAAGTGCATCTTCTGTCGTTCCCTGATGTGTCTGGAGCATGAGATTGAATCGCTTTACATCACCCCAATCTTTCGCACCACAATTCGGACATACAATATGACCGAGCTTCATATATGCATTGAGATCATCGAGAGAAGTCTTATCTCCAGCCCAACTGTTCGGTACAGGAAAATTCGCATCTTTTTCGAGTGCTTCTTCGATGAGCTTATCTGCGCGATGACGAGTATTACATCCACGACATTCCATGAGTGGATCAGAAAATGATCCAACATGACCCGACGCAACCCACACATTTGGATTCATCATGATTGCTGCATCGAGAAGTACCATATCTTTTCGCTTCTGAACAAAAGTCTTCATCCAGAGATTTTTGATATTTTCCTTGAGAAGGATTCCGAGTGGACCGTAGTCCCATGAGTTCGCAAGACCTCCGTAGATCTCAGAACCCTGATAGACAAAACCTTTTGTTTTCGCAAAGGTAACGAGTGTTTGCATATCTGCTGCCATAAATAGAAAAGTTAGGAAGTAAGTTTCTCTCTCGTGGACAAAAAAGACCCACAAAAAAGAATAAACTTTCTTGGGGTCCTTTTAATTTTGAATTCGTAATCTTGAATTTTGAATTATTTCGGACGGTTCCACCCAAGTTCTCTGAATCCAGAGCAACTTCATTGTGCTTCTTTCTCCTCCGTAGAGCGCCACCTGAACATCAACAGAAAAAGAAAACTGAGTGTAGTATAAAAACTCCAGAAGAAAAAGCAATAAAAATTCACAAAAAACATATCAAATATTTGCAAAAGCAAATGAATTGTGAGAAGATACTATGGTCAATTAAATATAAAACATGAATACTCTTCTTCCTTTTAATCCTGAGGGTCTTCCTCAAAGCCATGATCATGAGCTTCCTAGCAGAAAAGAACGAATATCAGAAGCGGTTGAAATGATTATAAATCCAGTTTTTTATACTGTTCAGGATGGTGATACTGTAGCAAAAGTCGCGAAGAATCTGGGAATCTTTGCACCGCCAAGCCTCTTCAGCGTGCAACCATGACAAACATGGCAAGTGGTTCATGGAATTATGTATAATCCTAGAACAGGAACATCCTTTCCTGTTAGCCCTGCGAATGATGAAGATTTTTCTGTAGCTGCTTAAATGTACTATTATGACACTTACTAATTCTCATCCAGAGACCACTCCCGAAGTACTTCGAGAACAAAATAGATGACCCTATGTCCTCAAACAAGGTGAATGAATAAGTAATATTGCTGATGCACTTGGAATTCGTCAACAGTATCTAGAATACATTATGAATGGAGAAAATCCGCGTGCAGGAGATTCTTTTGAATTATTTATCAGTGTTGCTGATGGAAGTGGTACGCTTTCACGTACTCGCGATGGTCATTTTAATAGAAAGTATCTGACCCGTGAATCTATTTATCATAATATAGAGAAATGACCGGAAAGTTTCCCGTATGTGAACTTCATACGCACTCCTACCAATAATACCTATAAAATGGTAGGACAAAAAGGTGAAGAAATTGGAGTTATCAATATACCAGCAGCCAATCTCGATCGATTCAAGGAAGAACTTGCAAAAATAAGCGGAAAACTCATTACAGAATGTGGATCACGAAAGGAACAATCCAATCTTGCTTGTTCGATACAACCAATAGAATGATTCGGACCCAATGCTTTTGATATCAATAGTAAAAAGTGGTATGATTTCTTATCAACGAGCATTGATGTTTCCACTCTGAGTCGGCTGGCAAATTCTGCATGAGGAAAGATAATAGAAGCTCTTGCGAAGTCAATTCCACTCAAATAACCACCGAAAAGGTGGTTTTTATTTTGCATTTTCGGATTTTCCATTTTGCGTTATAATGCAAGCATGATTCTCACGAAATCCCTTCTGCATACAACGGATACCTATATCAAGAAACTGCGCGAAGTAGGCATCGAGACCGTGCGAGATTTTCTCTCGCTTTTTCCGCGTGGGATCGAAGATAAGAGTGAGATGATTGAGGATTTTTCTCTCATCAATATTAAGGAGAAACAAGCCATAAAGTGCAAAATCGAACTCCTCACGGAAGAGAGCACGCGCAACAAGAAACTCCTCATCAAGGCCGTTCTCGCGGACAAAAGTGGATTCCATGCGGAAGCCGTCTGGTGGAATCGTCGCATGCTCCTGACACAATTCCATCCTGGAGATATAGTCATCATCTATGGACAGGCGAAGTATGAATATGGGCGACTCTCGTGGAATAGTGCTGATATCGAACATTACCGAGAAAAACGTCGAGAAGTTCTGCCTGTATATTCTGATGTGAACTATATTCCTGGGAATTGGATTCGTGAGAAAATGGCATTGTTGCGCGGATATATCGATGATATTCCGGATGAGATTCCAGACGATATCCGCCAGAAAAAATGACTCCGACGCAAAAATGCGAATATTCGTGATATCCATTTTCCAGAATCAATAGAGGCTTTTGAGAGAGCAAAACAAGAACTCGGATATGGAGAACTTTTTGTCTTCCAGAAACGCGGTCTCGATAAAAAATATAACGCACTTGCGGCAAGCGAAGGACATGCGCGAGCAACACCACTCGACACGGAGCTCGTGAAGTCGCTCATTGCCGATCTTCCCTTTCCGCTCACGAACAAGCAGAAAATCGTGCTTTTCCAGATTCTCAAGGATATGGAGCAACCGCACGCCATGGCACGACTCCTGCAGGGTGATGTCGGAACTGGGAAAACTGTCGTGGCACTTATTGCTGCAATCCATATGATTCTTAGCAATCGAATGAAAAATTCAAAATGAAAAATTTATTGAAATGTATACCTTGAGGCACAAAATGAAAGTACCAATGACTCGAAATCTTGAATTATTAATCTTGAATCTTGAATCTGATTACAAGTTGCCATCATGGCTCCGACGGAGATTCTCGCACGCCAGCATTTCGCTGGCAATGAGGCTTGGCTCATGAAGTGGTGAATCCGATCAGATCTCCTTGTCGGATCACTCACAGCACGGATGAAAGAAGATGCACGAGAGCGACTCAAGTCTGGAAATACGGATATTATTTTCGGTACCCATGCGCTCATCCAAGATTCAGTCCAATTCGCGAATCTCGGATTCGTCGTCGTCGATGAACAACACCGATTCGGAGTCGAGCAACGGAAAGTTTTGGAAGAATACTGTTCGAAAATTCAAAATTCTAAATTTAAAATTCAAAATGATAATAAAAAAAATCTTGTACCTCAAGGTATACATTTCAATAAATCTTGAATCATTAATCTTGAATCTAGTATAGTTCCCCACAGACTGAATATGTCTGCAACTCCAATCCCGCGTACACTCGCACTCACGCTCTATGGTGATCAGGATGTATCGATTCTCGATGAATATCCAGTAGGGCGAAAGCTAATACATACACGAGTTGTTCGAGAAGATCAACGCGTCGAGATGTATCGTTTTATCGAAGAAGAGATTCGACAATGAAGACAAGTTTACTGGATTTCTCCATTGGTTGATAGCAAAAAGAATATGGAGATGAAAAGCTGGAAAAATGGGGAGTCCGAGGGGGCGACACTGTCTGAATGAAGATGAAAACAGTTTTCTGATGAGCGACAGCAGAGTGGGAATGAGTTTGTCGACCCTTCGGGAGCTTTTGGTACTTTTCAATCATGAAAAGTACGGGATTCGGAATCGAAAGAAGATATCGCTTCCGCGGTCGAGATGCAGATCACTCTTTCGACCATATTCCCGAAGCTCACCATCGGACTCATCCATGGAAAAATGAGTGGAAAAGAAAAAGATAGAATCATGCAGGATTTTTATGAGAATAAGATTCATATCCTCTCTTCCACCTCCGTTGTTGAAGTGTGAGTGAATAATCCGAATGCGACGATTATCTGTATCGAGGCAGCGGAAAGATTCTGACTCTCGCAACTCCACCAGTTCCGTGGACGCGTCGGTCGAGGTGATGACCAGTCATATTGTTATCTCTTCACAACAAAAGAATACAAAACTGATCGACTGAGAGCCATGGAACAGACGAACGACGGATTCGAACTGGCAGAGATTGACCTCGAACTCCGATGACCAGGTGAAGTCTATGGTGTCCGTCAATCATGAGTTCCTGATCTTCATTTCGCAGATATCACTGATTTTGCTCTCGTCTCAGAAATCAGAGCAGATATAGAAGAATGGATGAAGTGAAAAAGTCAAAAATAGATTTGCAAAGACAGGAAAAAAAAGGAAAATATACATCATAAGTTTATAATCTATGAATAATATTATTTCCATAGATAGTCATCTCGATACAACGGATGAATCACCAGCAAAGACGGCACGAAAGTGGCGTCGTATCGGCTATAGAATACGATGAAAAGTAGCGAATCTTATTGCTGCAAAAAATGGGAAAAAGAAATTACGAGAATGAACCGACACAAGATTACGTACGGAAATAGTAAATGACCTAGCATATATTGCACTGGAGAAAAAAAGGCTTGCATCACAACCAGATTTATTAGAAGCAGTATTACGATGAGTATCCCGACAGGAACAGCTCTGGAAACAACGTTGAACATGACATCCAAAACCCTACGATAGAAATGTTATTAATCATCTCTTAAGTATTTTACCAAGTAGGTCTGATATATTCTTCGTGGAAGAATTCTTATGAAAGATCATTCGAATACGGAAACAAGTACTCGATGATATCATCATTCAACACCATTTAGATTCTAAAAATACACAAAACCATGAATAAAAGGAATCTTGCATTATCATCAAAACCATCACCACAGTTACTTGTAGTTGACTCTCGAGCTAGCTTACATGATCTCTTGAAGCGCATATCGACACTTACAAAACTACTATGTAATGGGGATAATAATTCCCGATGAGAAATCTATCGTACACTTGATAGAGTGGCAAATATATTTCGAAATACATCTGATTCAGGGCTTGAAAAGATTCTTAGTGATATCTACAGGAGTGACAAATTAATTTGGGATGAAACAGAATGGGAAATAATAAAATGGGGTGATCAATCCTGGCATGAATCCAATAACTCAGAAGACCATAAACGTAAAGGTATAAAACCTGTACATATTCTTGCATTACCGAGATCCCAAGAAAAGATTATTAGCCCTACTTGAGTGGTATTAAGAAATGCTATTGTAGATAGAGAATTACGAATTGCTCATGTATATGGAGCCACTTCTCGTATACTTTCACCCAAACTTCACCCATAATACATGTCTTCCCAAATCATCTCCCTCCATCTCAAAAAAATCAAAAGTACTTCTCTCAAACGAGAAATCCCGAATATCTCTGAACAGAATGCGGAATTCCTCAAGAATCTCATACAAGAGAAAAATCCGAAACATATCCTCGAAGTTGGTACTGCCAATGGATATTCCACACTCCAATTCGCATCCGTTCTTCCAGAATCAAGCACCATCACGACAGTGGAATATGCATGGAATATGCACAATGAAGCAATAGAATATTTCAAGAATTGCAAACTCAAAAATATTCATGCTATCTGGTGAGATGCCAAGAAAGTCCTCCCAACTCTTGCGGATGAGTATTTCGATTTCGTTTTTATCGATGCGATGAAGAAGGAATATCTCCAATATCTTCTTGTCATTCTCTCCAAGTGTACGCCTGATGCAATCATCGTTATCGACGATGTTGAGAAGTTTCGCGATAAGATGGAAGACCTATATTTTTGGCTTTCTGATAACAAAATCCAGTACACACTCGAGAAAACGGATGAAGATGATAGTATCATGATTCTCGAAAGAAAATCACTCCCCTTCTAATAAGAACTCTATCGGAATTATTTATTATAATGAGAACTATTCTCACTAAAATCCTTGCATTTCTCGAGGATTTTTATATACTGCGGACATGAAAATTTAGAATTCTCCTTTGAATTATTAATTTTTAATTGTTAATTTTTAATTGTTTTTCTATGTCTACTCTTGCTTCTACTGATGCTGCTTTTGCAGAAAATATCGCCACTGGTGTTACTCTTGTTGATTTTTGGGCTGAATGGTGTGGACCATGTCAGATGATGATTCCTCGTCTCGAAGAACTCGCGAGCAAGGTCGAAAGCAAGGCAAAAATCATGAAACATAACGTCGATAACGAACCTCAGGTTCCGACTCAATTCCGCATCATGTCTATCCCGACTATTATCGTATTCAAGGATGGACAACCAGTTGAGAAATTCGTTGGTGTACAGGATGTTGCCACTCTCGAGGCTGCCATCGCGAAATATGTTTAATTTTTCGTACCTCTATTTTGTCATTCTGACGATAGGAAGAATCTCTTTCCCCTCGCTCTTATTTGAAGCAATACACTTCTTCTCATAAGATGAAATCGAAAGAGATCCCTCGTACCTCGGGATGACAAAATTTTTGTATTTTTCTTTTCTATTCCTATGTCCAAAGAATATTACTCGATACTCTGAGTATCTGAAAATGCTACGGAAGATGAGATAAAAAAAGCCTACCGAAAAAAGGCAATGGAACTCCATCCTGACCGTCACGGCGGAGATAAGACCAAAGAAGCGGAGTTCAAAAAACTCAATGAAGCCTATTCCGTTCTCTCTGATCCTCAGAAAAAGTCCAATTATGACCGATTCTGAAGTGCAGAATGAATGGGTGGTATGGGTGGGTTCTGATGATTCCAGTGAGGATTCGATGCAGGCGACCTTGGGGATATTTTCTCATCGTTTTTCGGTGGCGGATTCGGAGGAGGACAATCTCGACGTCGCGCTGATATTGGTGAAGATATCGAGATCCAGATGAAGATTTCTCTCGAAGATGCTATCCGTGGAAGCAATCGCACTATCGAATTCTCTCGCGAAACTCGATGTGTTTATTGTCATGGGAAATGAGGAAAAACTGACACTTGTACCACCTGTAATGGTAGCGGACAGGTTCGTGAACGCGTGCAGACGATTTTCGGAACCATGGAACAATCTCGACCATGTAGCACGTGTCATGGAACTGGTGAGAAAATCACGGAGAAATGTACATATTGTCATGGAAAAGGAAAAACTGAAGAAAAGATCTCAAAGACAATCGATATTCCTGCAGGAATCGAGAATGGCATGAGCATCAAGATGCGCGGTGAAGGTCATGGTGGCAAAGATGGAAACGGCGATCTCTATATCACTTTTTCTGTACCGGATCGCGAAGCGGGACTCACTCGCGAACGAGAGAATCTCCACTATGAAGTCTCGCTCTCCCCTGCTGAGGCGGTTCTCGGAACCGAGAAAACCATCGAAATTCCGGTTCTCGGGAAAAAAACGATAACCGTAAAATCGGGTACGCAGTACGGAACAGAGATCCACTTCAAGCATGAAGGCATACCTTCCCTGGAGCGAAAGTGAACAAAATGACATCTTATCATTCATCTCATTATCGCTACACCAACGAAGCTTTCTGACGACCAGAAAAGCCTCTATGAAGCACTTCTTCATACAGAGTGAGGAAAACCACTCAAGAAATGATGGCTCGATAATCTTTTTGGAGATTAAACTGTATACTAGGAAACCTTTTTGCTTCTTTATATTGAGTATTTTGAGAATCAGTCGACGAAATTTTTGATAAGAATCCGAAACTGTTTGACAACGAAGGAGGAGTTTTTTGGATTCCAAAAATGAGTCGTTTCTGATTCCAAAATATGAAACAAAAAGAAGGACTTTTGGTACTTTTAGTCATAAAAGTACATGTGTGGGTTCCATAGAATTTGCAATTCCCTCGCATTTTCATATCATTTCGTTATATAAATCTGTTCATATGTCTACCTGATACGCTGATCTCGTGAATGTCTCATCATTCGGAAAAAAACGTGAGAACAACTTCAATCCTGAACGCGGTGAAGTCGCTTTTTACTGTCGCGAATGCCGAAAGGTCGTGGAACCAATCCAACACGAGCCACAGAAAATAGGGAAGAAAATGCGTGAATATATTTATGAATGTCCTCATTGTCATAGTCAGCGCATCGCTATCGGCACACTTGAAGGACTCAAGGAACATTATGAGAGGAAGAATTAGGTTGACAATATTAGAGAATCAATATTATATCTGTAATTCACATAATAATTCCATATATGCAACTCTCTCATTCTCCACAAGTTCAGGAAAGAAGCGAAGAATATAATCTCTTGGCTGCAAAAATATGAGCCTTAGCAGGAAATATGGCATTTATAGAAAAAGTAGATGAATGGCGTGCTAAGTTGTTTCAATTATGCTTAAAGAGACTTTCTGATGAGTTAGAATGAGAGGAAGAGCACTGAACTTCTTATAGTATGATGCGACTGAATAACTTTTTCGCAACGCAGTTAAGGGTAACTCAAGTTGGTGAAGAACTTCCTCATAGTCAAGACTCAACTTATGGTATAACAGGGCTTGATGAGATTATTGCAATCCAAGAAGAAATTATGAAAGTCGAAAATCATGGGGAAAAAATTCAACTTGATAGAATGCTCGTTTCACTGTTCCGAAATAAAAATACAACCAAAATTCTTGAGTCTTATGGTCATATGGCAAAAGAAATGATTGAACCGAAACCGATGCCATCTCAAAAAACGAGTAAAACACGAACTTGATTACAAGGATTCAAGGATAGACTTCTTAGTTTAGTAAGATCTGAATAATCCCTCTCTGTAGGGATTTCTTTTTATTTGTCTTCATAGAAAGTATACAATGTATACATTTGTCCACATATTTTTATAAGAAATACTTGCATTCGTGAAATTCTTGAATATATATACATGTATACTTTGTATGTATTCAAGATTATGGAAAAACTCACCACCAAGGAACAACTCGTTCTCCAGAAAGTGAAGGAATACCTCGCGAATGGAGAGAAGATTACTATCCGATGACTTCAAGTAGCTCTCGGATACGCTTCTCCTCGATCCATCTCCGTTCTCCTCGATCAGATTATGGAGAAATGATGGCTCTATCGCGACTCCCGCGATGAGCTCCAACTCTCACCGAACTTCACGAGCGATAGCTATGAAGTCAGAGGAATTCCTCTCATCGGCACGGTCGCTTGCGGGATGCCCATCTTCGCTGAGGAGAACATCGAGACCGAGATTCCTGTCTCGACCAAGATAGTGAATCGCACGGATAAGTATTTCTTCCTCCGAGCACAGTGAGATTCTATGAATCAGAAAGAAATCGACGATGGAGACCTCGTTCTCATCCGCCAGACGAATATCGCACGGAATGGTGATATCATCATCGCACTCATCAATGATGAAGCAACCCTCAAAGAATTCCGCCAAGAAAAATGATCCACATATCTCATTCCCCACTCTGATAATCCTCGACACAAGCCGATTATCCTCGATGAATCCGATGGAAATATCATGATTCAATGAGTCTTCGTTCGAGCCTTTCCTGGTGGTCTCTTCAATTAATATCTCAACCCTTCATACTATGAACCTCAATATTCTTCTCTTCACGAACTACATTCTCGCATGATCTATGCTTCTGACATTATTCTCTTTATTTCTATAGTCTCTTCATTTTTCTCCGATTTGCTAATCACTAATTACCAACCATTAATAACTACTTCCTAATCACTAATTCCTATGACTGACAATCGCAAAGACGCCCTCAACTCTGCTCTCGCCATGATCGAGAAACAATTCGGTGCTGGTTCCATCATGAAGCTCGGTGAGAAATCCCACCTCGATATCGAGACCTTCGGTTCCGGTTCTATTGCGCTCGATGATGCACTCGGTGGTGGATATGCCAAGTGACGTATCGTCGAAATCTATGGACCGGAATCATCTGGTAAAACTACACTCACACTTCATGCCATCGCAGAAGTCCAGAAAGCAGGAGGTACAGCTGCATTCATTGATGCGGAACATGCGCTCGATCCAGAATACGCGCGAAAAATCGGAGTCAACGTCGATGAACTCATCATTTCTCAGCCAGACTACGGAGAGCAAGCACTCGAGATTGTGGATGCACTCGTTCGTTCGGGAGCTGTTGACCTCATCGTTGTGGACTCTGTTGCAGCCCTCACACCGAAGGCGGAAATCGAAGGAAATATGGGGGATAGTTTCATGGGACTCCAGGCTCGCCTCATGTCCCAAGCACTTCGCAAAATCACTGGTGTCATCAATAAATCAAACTCAACCGTTATCTTCATCAACCAGATTCGTATGAAGATTGGAGTCATGTTCGGAAGTCCTGAGACCACTACAGGTGGAAATGCTCTGAAATTCTACGCCTCTCAGCGTCTCGATATCCGTCGAAAAGAGAAGATCGAAACTGGAACTGGCGATGATAAAGAAGCAATGGGAAACAAGGTGCGCGTGAAAATCGTGAAAAACAAAATTGCTGCACCATTCCGTGAAGTGGAGATGGATATCATGTTCGCAGAAGGAATCTCTCTCGCTGGTGAAGTGATCGACATCGGTGCGGAGAAATGAGTCATCAAGAAGGCATGAGCATTCTACTCATATGGCGAGACAAAACTCGGACAAGGACGAGACAATTCTATCCGGTTCCTCAAAGAAAACCCAGAAATCTATAAGGAAATCGAAAATGCGGTTCGTGCAGTCATGAAGAAATAAAATGACGAAGGATCCAGAGGATATATGGAATAATACGTTCTTGATTCGCAGAAATATTTGCATCCAATAAAATCTATGCTATAATACAGGCATAGATTTTATTATGACTCAAGTAGAAAAGAATACATCTTCCCAACCAAATAACTCTCAGGCTACAAATAATGATGATGCTGTTTTTTCTGTGGAAACTCGGATTAAAGCACTAGAAGTACTAGCAAAGGAACATGGATGACTTCTTACTGCAGTAATATGACCTATACAATGAGCCATTTGATGGATAGTGAACGCAAATAATATACTCCCTAGTAATGCTGCTGCAATTATTGCTGCACGTACAAAGTATAACAATACTATGAATGAAGCAGCGAACGATTCCATAATCCCAAAAGAAGAACTCAAAGAAGAACTCAAAAAAGCTGCTTAAAAATCTTTCTTGAAAAAAACCAAAATCTCTCCATAATCGGGGAGATTTTTCGTGAATCTTCTCACAATAGCAACTAAAAAACTTCCGTAAGAACCTTCATCTCACCATACAATGCTTCGAACTTCCTTCATTCTTACATCCAAGAAACAACTGACACACGATGTTTTCGAGCTCGTGTATTCATGTCCAGAACTCCCAAAGGAGCCACCAAAATCAGGACAGTACGTCATGTTCCAACTTGCCCCAGGACTCAATCGAGCCTACTCTCTTGCATCATATACAACCGATACTTTCACACTGATTATCAAGCGGATTCCTGATGGACGTGGGAGTCCGATGATCTGTGATGCGGAAGTTGGAACAACATTTCCAGGGATGATTCCGCTTGGACACTTCATTCTGCAGGATACCCCGAAGAATAAGTGTTTTATCGGAACTGGAACAGGATTTGCACCACTCTATTGTCAGATGCTTGAGAGCACAAAAAAAGATATGAAACCAATTCATATCGCATTCATCTTCTGAGTACGGAATTTTTCGGATGATTTTTATCAGACAGAAATCGCAGAACTCGGGAAACAATTCGAACAATTCCAACACGTGCACTACTTTTCTCGTGAGACCGAATTCTCTCCAGATCATCAAACACAGAATACGAAATACCAATCTGGTTATGTTACCGACTGGATTGTTCCAGAAAATATTTCTGGGTATGAAGAATTCTATCTCTGCGGCTCCCCTGCTATGGTAAAAAGCGCCCGAGAAGAACTCGAAGCGCTTGGTGCGACAAAAGAACAAATATTTTTCGAACAGTTCTAGATCGAGGTACTTCCGAAATCTCCAGTCCCTTTCCCCCAACGATCCTCTTCACTATCTTCATCGAAATTATTCATGATATCCTGATTCCAACGGGAAAGTGCGTAGAGATTATCATTCAGCGCCATATTGCGCCAGTCGATGATGAAATCATCAGGATCAGTCTCATTGCCCGCGATATAATACGCCATCATGACGGAGTAGCCTTGCTCTTCTGCAATCTGGTTGATGCGCTTGATGTATTCTTGGATTTTGTCGGTGAATTCGGAACGAGAGATTTGAGCCATAAGAGAAAAAGAAAACTTGTCTCAAGTATATAGAAAAACTCGAGAATGCAATTTTCATACAAAAAATCCGCTCGAAAGCGGAAGTGTTGCATTATGGTTTTTGCCAGACGATAGTATCTCATTTTCGAGTCGTGATAGTGAGTGTATCTGACCCGACCATGAACGAGAGTCCTCGCTCACTCATGAGACTCTCGACCGTCATGATATCTCCTTCGCAGTACATCATCGTAGACATCACTTGACGAGTGAAGAGACGATCCATAAGTGCTACATATTTCCCATTTAGAGTATTACAGAGCTTCGCATGGAACGTGTGACGAGTGAAGGAAAGTGTGCCAGACTGAGTGATATTCTTGTCATTCAGGCTCACGAGTGACCAATCATAAGATTGAAGTGCTTGGCGTGGAGTCATTTTCTTCTGTTCCCATGGACGCACACATTGCTTCATAGTCGCATCCCAAGAGTATCCAGCTGAAGCCTTGCAACCATGTTCGTCACTGTCTCCTCCCACAAGTGGTGCACACTCTCCAGTACTCACAACCGTCGCACCAGCAGCGCGAGCCATACAGCTATTCGAAAAAGTTTGCTCAACAGGATTACATGGAGCCATGATACACTGAACCTGAACCGTTGCACATACTGGAGCATATTCCATAGTACATGCGACCGCATCAGTCGCAGCATCCGCAAAACGAATTCCGAGAATTCATACGAGAATCGCACCGATGATATATATTTTCTTGCCCATAAGAGAAAAGTAAAAAAATTAAAGCCTTAACCTGATATATACGAAGACGAGTATATGGAAAAATGGTGACAAAGAAAGAGGATCCCTCTGGAGTGGAGCGAAAATAGGAAAAAGAAAATCCCTCTGGAGTGGAGGGATTTGATTCTTTTAATTGATAAAATTAGCAAGAGTATCATGTAATCTCTGTCGTAATCATTGAGCCTTTGGTTTCTCAGGGATCCAACCACTTTGCTTGAGTGCTTCTGTTGCCATATTCGAAAGTTCTGTAAAACGAGCATGTCTCACCTCTTCTTCAGGAGAAAGAGCATCTCCATCATAAGAATTTTCTCATTCACTTCCTGGGTATTTGAGCGGTAATGAAGACATCCAATCTCCCAACGTATCGAATTCTGCTTGGAGTTCGATAGGAAGTGCTCACTTGAGTTCCTCAAATGTTGGTAAAACTGGAGCTTCGGATTGAGGAGTATTTCAGAACATATATGTAAAATTATTAATAATCTGAAAGAGAGTATATCATATTATCTCAATCTAATCAAATATTGTTGCAGTGAAAAATCGGAAAAAGAAAAATCTCTCCGAGAGGAGAGATTAAGTCTTGGGAAAATCTTTTTTCATTTTCTCAGAAACCTTGAGATTACCAATATCAGGACTATGACTTTTTAAAATAATATCAATCTTATCAAACGTTTTGAAATCTTTAAATAGATATAAGTAAATTCCTTTTAAGAGAATAGTAAAATGTGTTAATTTCCCAATGGTATGCCCTATTGCTCAAGCAGTTCTATGGAATCTTGTTGATCAGACTAAGTCATAGTCTTTAGTAAATGGGCTAATCATTTCCAACATTCAAATATATCCATTATGAGATACATTTGACTCCATGCGATAAATATAATTTCCTAAAGACTCAACATTTACATCAGTATTTTTATGCAAAGCACCTATTTTCTCACGTCAAACAGAATGAGAAATAATAGCTCAAGAAAACCATTTATTAAAGTTAGTTATTATATCTTCATTATTATCATGCATAAATACCTCACATTGGGTCATGGCTTCTTCTAATTTCCTATTTATTGTCATAATTTCTTGGTAGAAACCACTTTTTCATAGAATTACTATTGCCTTAAATGATTCTATACAGGAGCATAATAATAGATAGATTGCACAAGTCGGATTATTTCAAGTTATATCAGAAATACTATTCCTTATGTTATATACAAATGGAGATAATTCTTTAAGAACTACCTCAATTTCTAAGATTTGATTCTCAATTTTCCTAAGATGTTCAGATTTTAGATCACCTTCATATTCAGGATTAAGAATAATCAATTGTTTAATAACTGGATTTCTAATAGCAGTCAAATTACTATCAATTAGTTTGAGTATATCTTCTCTGAATTTATCATTTTTCACATCACTAGTTTTTTTAGCTGACATATTCTTATAATTCAAGAAAATCCCCCACTCAAATAAGTAGGGGATTGATTTTTATTTTTCCTCAACATCAGCTTCCACAGAACCATCATCATTTTTCTTCTCTTCACCTGGCTTCTCAGCGTCGCTGGCGTGAGCGTAGATTGCTTGACCGATCTTCATCATCACATCAGAGAGAGTCTTCGTTGCTTCATCGATATCTTCCTTGGTAGAATTGGTGTCAGCGAGGACTTGTTTGAGACGTTCGAGAGCAGATTTCGCAGTCTCACCATCAGCTTCTTCATATTTTCCCTTGTTCTCTTCGAGCGTTTTCTCCGTCTGATAGACGAGAGAGTCAGCATGATTGCGAGCTTCGATAGATTCTTTCTTTTTCTTGTCAGCTTCACGGTTTGCCTCCGCTTCCTTCACGAGTTTCTCGACTTCATCATCTGACATACCAGTCGAACCTTGAACTGTGATTTTCTGTTCTTTACCAGTTCCCTTATCCTTCGCTGTCACATGAAGTACGCCAGATGCATCGATATCGAGAGTCACCTCAATCTGAGGAATACCGCGTGGAGCAGCAGCGATACCAGAGAGGATGAATCGACCGAGAGACTTGTTATCATTTGCCATCTCACGTTCACCCTGGAGGATATGAATCTCTACTGAGTCTTGGTTATCAACAGCAGTTGAATAGACTTGAGATTTGCTTGTCGGGATAGTCGTATTGCGTTCGATCATGCGAGTCATCACACCACCGAGCGTCTCGATACCGAGAGAGAGCGGAGTCACGTCGAGGAGGAGAACATCTTTCACATCACCTTGGATGATACCCGCCTGGATCGCAGCACCGAGAGCAACTGCCTCATCAGGATGGACGGATTCATTTGGCTTCTTCGAGAAGAATTGTTCTACCTTCGACTTGATCATCGGAACACGAGTCGAACCTCCGACGAGGATGACTTCGTTGATCTGACTTGCTTGGAGACCTGCATCTTTCATCACCTTGCGGCAAGGTTCGAGTGAACGCTCGACGAGATCGGCGATGAGCTCTTCGAATTTCGCACGAGTGATTTTCACAAGGAGATTCGATGGAACACCATCATTCATCGCGATGAATGGTTCGTTGATTTCTGTCTCACTACTGGCTGAGAGTTCGATTTTTGCTTTTTCTGATGCGGAACGTACGCGTTGTACTGCCATCGCATCCTTGCGGAGATCGATACCTGTTTCTTTCTGGAACTCAGCCATGACGTATTCGAAAATACGCTGATCGAAGTCGTCACCACCGAGGTGAGTATCACCATTGGTCGCGAGCACTTCGAATGTTCCTTCTGAACCGATCTCGAGAATAGAAATATCGAATGTTCCTCCACCGAAGTCATAAACCGCTACTTTCTGATCCTTGTTCTTATCTGCACCGTACGCGAGGGCTGCTGCTGTCGGCTCATTCACGATACGCTTCACGTCAAGACCGGCGATCTTCCCAGCATTGATAGTTGCTTGACGTTCTGCATCGTTGAAGTACGCAGGAACGGTGATAACCGCTTCTGTGACTTTTTGTCCGAGGAATTTCTCAGCATCATGTTTGAGCTTTTCGAGGACTTTCGCAGAAATCTCTTCTGGACGAACTCCCTTTCCATCCCACTCGATGAGACATCCTCCATCTGGACCTTCTGTGACCTTGAATGGAACATTCTTGAGCTCTTCAGTCACTTCTGAGAACTTGCGTCCGATGAAGCGCTTCGCAGAAAAAATCGTTCCTGCAGGATTCGTCACTGCTTGGCGACGTGCTGGCATACCAACGATCGTCTCACCCTTCTTGTTCGCGACAACGGATGGAGTTGTATTTCCTCCTTCTGCATTCGGGATTACTTTTGCTTGTCCACCTTCCATGAAGGCGACACATGAATTCGTCGTACCAAGATCGATACCAATGATTTTTGACATAGTTATATGAGTTATCAGATATAAATTATGAACTATAAGATGTAGGAGATAGTTGAGAAGAATCTCATAGTTTATCTCTCATATCTTATATCTTCGTGGGGCATTTTATCATATTTTTTTCTCGTGTCAAAAGTTTTTAGCACTTTTTTATATTACGTGCTAGAATATGTTTTTTACATAAAAGTTTGAAAAGATGAAATTCTATCTATAATATCCTTGATTCCGAGACTTGCACGGCGCATTCCGCGTTCGTGGGTACGGAAAAGGAGATCATGATGATTTTGAAAGTGGTCGTAGGAGCCTTATGGCTCCTCGCCACGGCATTCTATATGAGTGCCAACGGCGACTTATTTTTCGCGGAGAAAATCCGCGAAATAGCTGGGGTTGGCAAGTTGGGGCAGGCGGTGATCGCCACTTACGTAAGCACTCAACTTTGGGTGCTTACGATTACCGTACTTTTCTTAAAAAGAGTGCCTCCTTGAGGTAGCAATGGCTCGCTCGGCGCCATAAGCCCGAGCATTTTTTGTTTTTTACATAAAAGTTTGAAAAAAGGAATGGGAAGAATACTATGAGGATCATGAGAAAAAGTAATCTACAACGTACACATTCTCGAAATCAGGAAATATCTCACTTATTCCAAGAGAGAGAATGAAGAAATGTAAATCGACTCAAAGGTAATAAAGCTCAACAAGTATATGATGTATTATTCGAAAGGGGAAAGAAGGCTCCACTATTTCCAATAAAAACCAAAGAATTCGTGAATTCCCTGGTCGCAGAACATGTTGAATATGCTCGACTTGAGGAAGAATATACTCGTACAAAAATCAAAAATGCTGTCAAGAATGCTGCAAATAGGAAATGGGCAAAATGAAAACTAATAATGTTAGAAGAAGACTATGATTGGGACTACTATAGAACTTTTCAGATTATTCAAAACATTTGTTCCCAATATATTTCTTCTATTATCTTAATACCTCAAAGACTCCATCTTGAAGAACCTGAGGAATACAAACAAGCACGAGAAGATTATCTCGGTTGGATGGACCGAATCATCGCATGAGTTGATCTGGAAGATAAGAAAAAGGTCCTTTCTGATGATATGTCTGATGATTCCCCACATCCAAAAAAGATATCTAACCTTAAATAACCCATATTTTTATGAACCTCACACCCTATCTATCCAAATCTCCTAAAACACTTCTCTATTTTTATCCGAAAGATAATACTCCGGGTTGCACCCTCGAGGCGCAAGATTTTACCCGACTCAAGAAAGATTTCGAGGTGCTTGGAATCCAGATTATCGGAGTATCGAAAGATTCAGAAACTTCTCATGCGAATTTCCGCGATAGTTGCAATCTCGGCATCACACTCATCTCTGACGAGGACGGAAGTCTCCATGAACAATTCGGTGTCATCGGCGAGAAGAAGAATTATGGAAAAATCTATATTGGTACCATCCGCTCCACTTTTCTTCTCGATTCGAGTGGAAAAATCCTCCAGGAATGGCGGAATGTAAAAGCCACAGGACATGCGGAAAAAGTTCTGAAAGAAATCCAGAAATAAACTTGCAAAATATATCATATTATTTACTATACAATAAATAACCAATTTCACTATGCATCGAGAACTCCACGGAAATATTCATGTTTCTGATACTTTATATGGCAGATATATTGATATCCAGATGCCCAGAAAGAGTGTTCATACAACGATTTTCCAAGAATCAGAAACAAAAAAATGGTTTCTCGTCAGTCAAGAATTTGCACAAAAAGCATGACTTATTCTCGACACTCCTGAAATCTATCCACTCGGATTCCTCGTTATTCCTGAACCAATTGGGAGCACACAAGATAAACGAATCATAGTTCAACTTCCGAAACAATTCAGAACACTGTAGAGCAACTATTAAATGGAGATATAACAGTATGAGATGAATCTGAACTGGTTCAACTGAATCCACGAATAGGTATCAATACACTCACGGATTCTTGAGAAGGGATACCAGCCAGAATACAACAGGAGCTCTCAATTCCAGAATAAGTAATCACTTTCTTTTATTTATTTTAGAGTATGCCAATTCTTCAATATATTCCTCCAATGTCAGTCGCAAGTATGAGCTGATTAATGGATGCATCTTCTGAGAGTAATATATGAATACAACATATTATCAAACCATGAATGATTTCAGCGTTTGCTCGAACACCAGCGGGAGGTATACAACAAAAAGTGTCCAAATGAGTTTGGTATGCACTTATTGTTCATAATCTCCCATCGGAATCCCCAAAAATCATACAAGTATATACTCTCAGGAATATGGAAGTATTGGAAAATCTTTTGAGGTATGTAATACTTCTTGGAGATGAGACCCTCGAAAGAGAAATACGAACAGAACTGCAACAAGATTCTTGAGAGATCGGCAACCTTTTGCACGATATTATAGGAAATACTTGTATGGTAGACTTGGAAGAAAGATAAGATTGCAAGAAGTGAGAAAGCTGATATACTCACGGAATGTTCAAACTCAATTCCCCATACCAGCCAACAGGCGACCAACCCGAAGCGATTCGGATTCTTGTTGATTCCATCAGGCAATGAAATGATTTCCAGACACTTCTCGGTGTGACTGGTTCTGGAAAGACTTTCACGATGGCGAATATTATCTCGGAACTCCAACGTCCAGCACTGATTCTCGCCCATAATAAAACTCTCGCGGCTCAACTTGCCCAAGAATTCAAGGAATTCTTTCCAGAAAATGCGGTGCATTATTTCGTATCGTATTATGACTATTACCAGCCAGAAGCCTATGTCGTGAAGACAGGAGCCTATATCGAGAAAGAAGCAACCATCAACGAAGAAATAGATCGATTGCGTCATGCTGCGACAGAATCTCTCCTCACGAGAAAAGACGTCATCATCGTCGCATCCGTATCATGCATCTATGGTATCGGTGAAGTTGCGCAATATGAGGCTCAGTGTCTGAAGTTCGAAGTCGGAAAAGATTATATCATCGAGAACCTCATCCGAGAACTCGTCATGGTGCAATTCACCCGTTCGACTGCCGACTGGAAGCCAGGAATGTTCCTCGTGAAGTGAGATATTCTCGAAATCTGGCCGTCATCGAGTGAATCTATCATCCGACTCGAGTTCTTCGGCGATACTCTCGACCGCATCACTCGTATCGAACACCTCACACACCAGCTCATCGAGAATCTCGAAACTATCACGATTTTCCCAGCAAAACATTTCGTCACGGAAAAAGGTATCATCGAATCCGTCCTTCCGAAAATCAAACATGAGATGGAAGAACAGGTGAAGTTTTTTACTGAAAACGGGAAACTCGTCGAAGCGGAACGTATCAAGATGCGTGTAGAATATGATATGGAAATGCTCGGCGAAGTCGGGTATGTGAACGGAATCGAGAACTATTCTATGTATCTCGGGAATCGAAATCCAGGAGAAGCACCAGCAACACTCATGGAGTTTTTCCCAGATGGATTTCTCACTTTCGTCGACGAGTCGCATATCACGATTCCACAAATCGGTGGGATGTACGCTGGAGATCGCGCTCGCAAAGAGAATCTTGTCGGTTATGGATTCCGTCTCCCTTCTGCGATGGAGAATCGACCATTGAAGTTCGATGAATTTGAACAGAAAATCGGGCAAACCATCTTTGTCTCGGCGACCCCATCGAAGTATGAGGCTGCTCATGAAAAAGTTGTCGCGGAACAGGTTATCCGTCCGACAGGACTCCTCGATCCAGAGATCACCATCGAAGATATGGAATTCATGGTGGATAGCCTGATGAAGAATATTGCCGCTGCAAAATCCCGCGGAGAGCGTTCACTCATCACGACGATCACGAAGAAATCTTCGGAAGACCTCGCGAATTATTTCGCAGAAAATGGACTCAAAGTGCGCTACCTTCACTCAGAGATCGAGACCATCGAACGACTCGAGATTCTCAGAGATTATCGCCTTGGGGTTATCGATGTCATCGTGGGAGTGAATCTCCTCCGAGAATGACTTGATCTTCCTGAGACTTCATTCATCGGGATTCTCGATGCCGAGAAAATCGGGTTCCTCCGCTCGAAGACTTCCCTCCTCCAGATAATCGGGCGTGCTGCCCGCAATGCGAACGGACACGTCATCATGTATTCCCATGGATGCAAACAATCGATCGCCATGGTCGATGCTATCGCCGAAACCAATCGTCGTCGCGAAGTTCAGAAAGCATACAATGAGAAACATGGAGTCACTCCAACAACCATCATATCGAGTGTGAAGGAAGTCTCTATACCGAAGAAAAAAACCGAAATCTTCGCTGGTGGCGAGATGACAAAAGAAAAGCTCGGGACGTATATCAAACGTCTCGAGCTCGAAATGGATGTCGCAGCCGCGAATCTCGACTTCGAACGCGCTGCAGAAATTCGGGATGAACTCCTCAATGTAAGAAAGAAGAAATAGAAAACTCTACTCTGGCTTTTTCTGGGAAAGTATAACTCATACCCCTTCTCCTGTTTTATCTATTTGGTTTTGTACCTGAATAGCATTTACTAAATCAGGTCCAGATAGATTCCCAACAATAAGTTTTTCAGCAGGTCCAACTGGAAGACCAAGGGTAATAAATCTTGTAAGAGCTTGTGCTCTTTCAGCTGATGAAAGTCACTCTGGTTCAACATATCACATTTTTCAGAGTGCTCCTGGTGATGATACAAGTGCCATATATTTAAAATTAATTATTAATACAATTATATTTTATCATAATTTATTATTTAGTCAATATAAAACTCATGATTTCTCATGAGTTTTATTGTTTGATTATTTCACCACACGAGTGACACTATAATTATTCAGATATTCGGATAAAAGCGGTGGTGGATTCACGAGTGCACGATTCGAATATGAGAGGACAACACCTGTTGTGAGAATCTCATACGCATTCGTACCACGGACATAGAGACGAGAATCAAAGAGTGGATCTGCATTTCCATACATGCTACCATCGACCTTCAGGATTTTCTGAGATGTGACATCACCGAGAGAACGGAATGATCCATCGATATTCACGTAGACTCAGCCAAGATTCGTCACACCAAAGTCAGCAGCAACACTCGTTCCTGGATATACGTATGTATTTCCATTTTTTACGATGAATGCCCAACTCGAAGTCGTATCATCTGATGCATAGACGAGATTACACTTGATAGTGAGGTTTCCATCGACGATGAGTGTGCGAACTCCATCGAGAACGAATGTATTGTTCGGACAACTTTCGATAGTCACATTTCCCTTGATAGAGAAAATATTCTGATTTCCATTGAGGCGATACGCTATAAGATCTGTGAGAGAACTGATAGATGGATTTGCTGTGACTGAACCAACGTCTACATTCGCAACAGGTGTCGTCGAAGTTGTAGTTGTTGTAGGGGTGGTTGTAGTGCTTGTTGCAATTCCTGAGAGGAAGAGATTCACGAGATTCCCTGCTCGCACGTATGTCTCTACTCCACGATTCACGGTACCAGCATTTCCAGCGATCATCGCACCAGAAACACGAACATCGAGTGCTACGAGAGAAATCGCTGTCAGTGGAGCAAGAGTAGTACTACCATTCGAGAGAACGAGTGAACTCGTATTCCCCACCGATGTACCGAAGAATGCGCTATTGAGAGTAGATGATCCGAGACGTGCTGGATACACAAGGTATGCATCTTTTCCTTTGAAAAGAGTTATATTATTGGATGATACACTATTTCTTCCTTCATATACAATCGGTGGAGTACAGTTCGTTGGAACCTGATAGTCTCATTTTCCGAGAATGATATATTCTGTTCCACAGATATTCTCTCGACGAATACTCGCGTCATCAGGAGCATAGCGACCGAATGGAGTACAAATCTCATTCGAATTCATATTCGCACCAGTAGAAGAAAGACAGATGGTCTTGTCTGCTTCGATAATCAGAGGCACTGCATATTGCGTCTTGATGCCGAATCCAACTGTATCAGCAAGGGTGAAGGCTTTTGTACCAACACCGAGAATCATACGGTTCTCACTAAAAGCGATTTTTCCTGCTTCTCATTCGAGCCAACTATATCCAAGACGAGCACGAGAAAGGGTCGGAATCGTCATCCACATATCTATAATCGGATTGGCTCCTGGAGTTGTTGTGATGAGTTTACATGCTACACACCATCCTGCACCGATAACATCACATTCTTCACCAATCTGGAGTACTCCATCACCACAATATCAACCTCCGCCTCAACCTCCACCACCTCCGCCTCCGCCTCAACCTCCACCACCACAAGAAAGTGGTTGGTTCTGACAATTCGCAATCCCTATAGCATCAGCTGGATAACAGAGACCAGCAGCAATACCATCAGATGTACAGGCTACGAGAGAATTGTAGGTTGCACAAGATGCAATATTATTCACACATTTTTTTCCGATATATGCAGAACCTCAACTACTTCCACCAGTTGTTGTGACAGTAGCCCTACAACTTCCGACGAATGAACCAGAAAATACGGTTGCTGGATCATTTCGATCACGGACACCACAAGTCACTGTATCAGAAGAGGAATAACTATTCGGAGCGGCACATGTACCTGTATTCGATGAAGACCATGTTCCTGTGGTTGTACCACAATCGACACGATATTCGAGATTCGCTATGCTTCCGGTATATCCAGATGCAGCACACGTATATGTCGTATTTGTTCCTGGAGCAACTGCTCCTACTGGTGCACCAGAAATAGCACCACATTGATTTCCTGCAACGATTTCGATATTTGCTGGATCAGTGTTGTTATTCGGATTGGTGTCGCCAGGATTTTTCACCGTTGCGGTGTTCGAATATTCACCAGCAGGAATCGTACTCGAAGCCTGAGCATCGACAACAATATCTGGGAAGTATGCACCAAGCGCAAGATCTTCTGTACGAGTACAGATAAATTTCCGAGTTTCTGATGTCGTACAAGACCATCCACTACCAGCTACAGAAATAATAGAAGTGTCATTCGGGAGTGTATCTTCTACTGTTGTCGTACCTGTTGCTGTCACTGGACCGAGATTTCTCACGACAAAACGATAACGCATACTTCCACCCTGAGGCACTGTGAGAATATCACGATCTACATCGGAACCATCATTCGATGTCTGATGATCTCCATCACGAAGTGGAACTCCTGTTGTGAGATCTGCAACATATTTCTTGAGAGAAAGGTCGAAACTTCCAGGAGGAACAATCACTACTTCTCCAGGATCACAATTATTCACTTTCCATTGCTTCACTGGTACATCGAGTGGTTCGTTCTCATTCGGATCATATGGATTCGAGAGACATGCATAGTTCTGATACCATCATGCTTGAGTTATAGTACTCGTAGCAGTGACAGATATGAGAGTCGAAAATTCGCCTTTCGCATAGGATTTATCTGTATAACAGGTGAACTTTGTATCGGAATTCTTCGCACAAGTCCACTCACCCTGAGTCGTTGCGATCGATGCAATAGTGACTCCTGCAGGGAAATTCTCATCCGTAACAGTAGTTCTTCCAGTTGATGCAAGTTCACCGAGATTCTGAACGATAAAAGTATAGTTAATCGTACCATCCGCGTTGACACGGCTCGATTCGTCATCACCATTGACGAATTTCTTGATGCGGAGATCGAATCCGTTCGGATTCGGAGGATTCACATTGGCTGGATCGAGATTGTTGGTATCTTCATTACAAACGGCTCGAGGATTCTCACCATTGGCACCCGCGAGAGATGGATTCGGCAGAGAACCATTTGCATTACACTGTTTCCCATCAGCTTCATTCGGATTGTGGACATACGCATAGTTCATGTATCCCGCGGAACGGAAAACGAGATTCGTCACACGAACTGGAACAGTGATGACATTGAACTCTGTACGTGCTGGATATGATTCAGTCGTCGTACAAGTGAATGCAGATGAACCGTCGGTTCCTGTACATGTCCAACCATTTCCTGATGGAGTTCCACGGAGAACGATCGGAGCAGGAAGTGCATCAGCAACGGTCGTGAGACCTGTCACAGTACCAGTTCCATTATTTCTGACAACGATAGTATAGTTGAAATTTTCGGTATTATCGACGGAAGCGAAAACATCTTCAGATTTCGCATATTTCTTGATAGAGAGGTCGAAATTCGCGACCACGACACAGGCAGGATCTTTTTGTGCACCAGAATCATTGCTATCACAATTCGGCGGTGGTGGCGGTGGTGTACATGTAGGATCATTTGGGTCTGTACATGTCACATTACATTCTGGAGTATTTTGTCACTCACGACAGACGTATGCGATATTTCTGAGTGCAGTTCATTCTGGAGTGGCACTATCGATCTTGGCTGGCACAGTCACAGTTGGTGCAACTGCTCCAGCTGGCAAGTCTTTGTTGTATGTACAGATAACAGTCGCGTGACTCACTCATCCTACTGACTTCATTCCCTGAGAACATGTCCAGTCGGTTCCTGTCGGAGTTGCGGTGACAGATACATATTGTGGGAAAGTATCAGTGATGGTTACTTTCTTGGCTGAAGCGGTACCATTGTTGGTCACCTGATAGGTATATGAGAACTCGCTTCCTGGTGCTAATTGTGCAGCATCATCAACATACTGACCATCTTTTCCTTGAGCTGCTTTTTTGATAGTGAGGTTCGGTCCTGTCGGAGTACCGATAGGCTGACATGAAGTATCACAACCGCTCACTCCCCAACCAGTGTGAGAAGCATCTGCTGGGTCACAGACTTCACTATATGATGGATCGACAATTCCATCACCACACCAACGAGGACTCAGAAATTGACATTCACGTTGTGTTTCTGGAATACCAGTTGCAAAGGTAAAACTACCAGGTGCACCATTCATGGCATACACATTCGTATCATATACTACTTGAATTGCAGCGGTATTTGGATTCGTACCAGCTGCTACGGATGAAAGTCAGAGTCCAGTACTTGGATTCGTACGGACAAATGGCGTTTTTACAGAACCTGGTGTGAAATACAAATACTTTCATCGTGTTGGTGAAATCAGAGATGGAACTATCGAATCAAATGAAAATATACCATCCGGAACTGCGGTATCAATCTGTAAAGATCCAGACGGATATACTACGAAAGAGGCAGATGATTGAAGTATATTATATGAAATATTCAAACCCCTAAAGTCACCTGACGTATACATGACCTTATATTGAGTTGGTGAGGAATTTGTATACGTATCATACAAGGCACGATAGTGACCATTGTATATAGTGTTTTCAAAACATTGATTACAAGAATTTGCTGCCGTGCCATACTTTGATTGACACGAGGCAACTGAAATCTCAGTATCTTCTCCATCAGAAGCGAAAGTCTGAGGAAGAACATTGATGAATGAGCTCACTGCAATCAATGCAATCACTCAAATACGAAGAGTATTCATAAAATGGATAATTATGGTTGAGTATTAGCAGGAATAGTCGTTCCATCTTCTACGGAAATGGAAATATTGGATCAAGAAATCGAGGTGCCATTTTGCTGCATTTGTGTATTAGATTCTGGATTTTTATTTTGTTGTGTTGTAGTACAAGAAGATAAGAGAGAAATCGTAATACCGGAAATTATGAAGATTTTTTTCATACAGTTGATAATAAATAAACTAAGCTGCTGTTCATGCTGAAGCTGTTGGAGTAGGTGTTGGAGTAGGTGTTGGAGTAGGTGTTGGAAGTGGTGTTCCAGTGTTTTGGTCCATGGATCATTGGTCTACACCTCATGTATGAGTTGATCATTCTGATTGTGTATTATTATTGTCTCCATTTCATGAATCAGGCTTCTTCCCTACCCATCCGATTGCTCCAGTGAGCCCGAGAGTTTCTGCCCGACTCGATATCTGGATATTGTATTCAGCACTTGCATCACCAGCTACAGCAGGACTTCCAAGAACTGCTGGAGCAGATATTTTCCCTGGTTCGATAGCGATACCTGGGTTGGTACAATCACCATAAGCACAGAGGAGGAACTTCTGACCCGTCATATTCACATCCCTACCATCAATCTTAGTGGTTCATTTTGCGAGAAGTTCGACAATATTTTGGTGAGTTACTTTTGCTTCATCAACCTTCATAATTGTTGCAACGCTTGTACGAAGTGCTTTGTCAGTTACTCCATTTTCTGGAAGAGCCACTTTGAGCATTCATTCTTTCTTAGTTACATCAAAATTGGAAACATCTTTCGAAAACTCTTGACCGTCACGAGAAGCGAAACGCATGGTACCTGTTGGCATGAGAGCCATATATTTCTCGGATGTCTTGAGTGAAGCGATAGCGCCAAATGTATTTGATTTTGGTTCTCCGATAGTGATATTCCCATTTCCTGACTTCAGCACATCAGCATAATCAGACAGAGTAAGTCCAGTCTGATTGAGTATACCACCACTTTCAAAAGCTTTAGCAAGCATCTTATCAAAACGCTTTTGTGTATCTCCTGATTTCTCTGTTACATCGATATTTCACTCCTTAGAGGAAACATGCACGGCTTGGTTAGCATCCATCATCATAGCGCCACGGATATCGAAGAGAACCGCTTGAAGTTTTTTAGGATCAGCTTCCTTCGATACAACGGCTCTGAGTTTTGCGAAAAGACCCAGTCATTTCACCATTTCGAGAAATGATGTTTTTGCAGTATCAAGATTAGTATTATCACTATTGCTTTCCTGAATCTTTTGGAGTGTATCAGAGAACTTGTTTGCTTCTTTTGAACGTACAGAATTTTGCCAAATATATGAAAGACTTTTACGAACTTCTTTCTTCGAGAGCTCAGAACGAACGGTCGAATCAAGATCGAGTGTATCGAGAGAAACATCTTTCTCACTAATTTCCTCTTTCCCTGCAACCGCAGCCTTCCCCTCAATCTGCTTCTCAGTACGAGTCAGCTTGAGTGATTGTGTATAGGATGTACGTCCGAATGAGATGCTCGGAAGGATGAATGGTACTCCTGAAAAACTACCGAGAGAGAGTCCAAGAGACTTGAGTGACCAACCACCTGTTGCATCATCGAGATGGAGGCGATCGATACGAGATTGAACTGCTTGACTGAGCGCATTGTAGATCATTTGTGCACGGATAACTGGATTTGTTTCAGTGTCGAATCCTGCAAGTGAGAGTCGATTCTGGATATCAGTATTAATTGCCTTATCAAGTGACTCTATGCGAGCTTTTGTTGGTTCCATGGGATCATCACTCGTCTCAGGATATTTTGAATAATCAGAAGAAAATGCAATATTGGTAGCTTTTTTATTTGTTTCTTTTGCAAGAGCATCAATCTGGGAAAGGATTCCTTCTGCAGATTTCATCTTTTCCATGTTTCTCACTTCGAGATCCTTGTTTCCCATATCACGAGATACATTGACCATACCTCCACCCACTCCTGCGATACCAGTGAATACCCAGCGATCAAAACGACTTGATACACCTACAAAAGGAGTTCCAGCCCAACCGTAAAGAATCTTTGTATCAGGAGTTACTGATTTATCGAATGTGATACCAACACCGAATCCAGGTTTTCCAGTAGAAAATGCGAAACCAAGACTCGCATTGTCAGCAAGCCAGTTCGGAGGAAAATCCATAGTTGCAGCAGCACCTGCACCGACACCACGATTGGTAATAGCAGCACCGAGATTCTTCGAGATGATATTCCATCCTGGAGAATCTTGCTTACCGAGTTCCGCAATATATGCGTCGATGGCACCCTGTGCCTCACCTTTCTGGTCAGATAAAATTGTTCCATCCTTTATCTGTTTTTCGAGTTGCTTCTGGAATCCATCCTTGAGTCCAGCGAGAAGTTCAGATTTATTTGCATCTAGTTTTTCTAACATCTTTCGCTCATTTTCGCCGATACCAGAAATTCCCTTTATATCAATAAGTGCATTGATACGTCCTGGAAGACGAGATGCCTCGCGGATACCAGCGAGGATAGCATACTTGAGAGATGCATCGGTGGCAAGTTTATCTTTTGTAACTTCAGTAGAAACACCGCCAAGTTTTGCAGCATTGGAGAGAACTTGAAGAAATCTACTATCGTCACCCCTTACCTTATCAAGGAGGAGAATCGTTGCTGCAGAGATTTGACGATCGAGTGCTGTGGTTCCATGAGTCTTGAAGTTATCTACCCTTGAGAGGTACTTGATGATATCTGAATTGCTTGCACCACTTGCAGGAAGATCTCCCGACTTGCGAACACTCTCAGTTGACTGTCCAGCGCGAGCTGCAACCATGAGTGGTTTTAGGATTGGCGCAAGTTCAGCCTTATTTTGTTCATAGAATTCGAGGAATTTCTTCACAGCCGGACGATCATTGAACTCGGCACCATCTGCGATATAGACAGTTCATTCCTCTATACTCTGGAGAAGATTCGGGATACTCACACTCTCGAGTTCATACTTTTGACGTGCGCCAATCATATCATTATTAGATTCCTGTTTGAATGTCTCCAAGAATGATGTTTTGAGAGGATCTTGAAGCCCACTTGCTACATATTCTGTAAAATCTTTTGCCTGTTGTTCACGACTATTTTTCTGAACCACAGATTCGAAAGCACGGGAAGTTTCTTGTTTTATAGTAGTCTTTGTCTGATCTTTATCAGCTGAATTATTTTCATCGATTTTTTTATACTCTCATTCTAGTTGAGTTTTCAGTGCTTCAAGTCACTTCTTTGAATCAGAATTCTCAGGAGCATTTGAGATAGCAGTCTCCAAAAGAGTAAGGACCGCCTGACGATCTTTTGTGTTCTTTCCATCGATTTTTTTGAGAATATCACCCAAGTGATTAACAACACGATCGATTTTGATAGCATCAGGAGGATTCTCATTTTGGAACCTTTGTATTTCTTCACGAGTTATTTTTGCTTTCTTGAGCAGATCAGCGACAGAGTTGTCGCGTTCGAGACTATCAAGTGCAGATTGAGCTTCAGTAGAAAGCCCCCACTTCACTCCCCCTTTCGTGAGCCCAAGAGAAGTTGTCAGCATAGTACGTATATGACGAATCGTAAACATATGAATATGATTAGAAAATAGATTTACCACTCCACTCTACCATATATCTTCATTCCACGCAAATAGCACATGCATTCCATGTATCATTATTTTTCTTTATTTGTTTATATCCCATATTTCCTTTCTCCAAAAGGAAAATCTATAGTATGGGGATATTATTCGATTTTATAATTCTAGGTAATCTTAGATTCAAATTATATTTTGTCAATACTTTTTCTGTGAAGAAAAGGTAAACAAAAAAGCCGAACCAAATAAGTTCGACTTTTGAGAAACAAGAGAAACGACTAGACACGTCGACGAAGAGTGAACATCATGCCGAATGCGATGAAGAATGCAGCAGCAATGAGAAGAAGTGTCTCTGGTCCAGTTTTTGTCTGAGTGACTTCTGCTGGAGTAGGTGTCGTAGGTTCTGGAGTAGCACTAGCAGCGAGCTTGTACGCTACACATTCATAGTGTGTATTGGCAGCACTCTCATTCGCAGAAGCATCGATAGTATGTGATACTACTGGGAAGCGAAGCATACCGACGAGATCACCTGCTTTCTTGTCTGTTTTTGTGAGCGTATACCCTGCTCCGATGTCCGCTTCGAGAAATTTTACTTTTTGACCTCCTAGAAGAAGGAATTGAGATTTTGTCTCTCCAGTAGGAGTCACCCATACGATATCTGAAGAATACTTCCAGATATTTGCCTCAGATGCAGGGGTAGTTGTCCATGTTGTATTTCCGAATCGAACCATATTCGGAGTTTTCTGTTCATCCTTGTATGCAGAGAGTGTAAGAGGTGAGCTATTAGTCCAATTATCGAAAAGTCCTGTGAGCTTGTCCCCTACTTTTACACTTCCACCATCGAAACACTGATCACAACTATTGATAGAGAAAGCAGAATTCGAACTACAACTAATAGTCTTATATTCACCGAGAGCGGAACCAGCAGATGGAGCTGCTGTCATTGTCGGAACATCCGAAGTACCAGAAGCTACTGTAGGAGCAATAGTAAGAGGAGAATCTGAATCGCCCGTTGCTGCATGAACGAGAGGTGCTGCTGATACAAGCATACTTGTAACAACAAAAACAATAGAAGTTCTCATAATGGGAGAAGAAATTAAGAATGTAAATATACAAAGCGTATTGTATATTCTGGTGATTCTTTGTCAAAAAAAAGCTTGTAGAAAGGAAGAAAATGAATACACTATTTGTACATTTGTATTATAATTATATTTTTCATTATGCTCACGAATCTTCAACAAGAGCTTCATAAAGCCAAGAATCACCTACAAAATGAACTCGCTAAACTCCAGGCCTGACGCGCGAATCCTGCAATCGTCGAAGGCGTCTATGTGATGGCATATGGAAGCAGTCAACCCCTCAAGAACGTAGCTGCAGTATCGACACTTGACGCTCAGACAATAGTCATTCAACCATGGGATAAGACCATTATCCGCGATATCGAGAAAGGAATCAGCGATGCAAACCTTGGTCTCAACCCATCGAACAACGGTGAATCTCTCATGATCAAGATACCACCACTCACAGAAGAACGTCGTCGTGATCTCGTGAAGCTCGCAAGTCGTCTCGGAGAAGATGGGAAAGTCGGAATTCGTACCGTTCGTCAGGATTTCAAGAAAAAAATTGACTCTGCAAAAGCAAATAAAGAAATCTCTGAGGATGAAGCAAAATCCTATGAGACCGATCTCCAGAAACAAATCGATGCTGCAATGAAAGAAGTAGACAGTTTTCTCAAAACAAAAGAGGATGACATTATGAAAGTTTAGTGGTTAGATAAGAAGTTGCTAGTTGCTAGACTTAATAGTTGATAGAAGATTTTTGCAAGAAAATATTCAATAAACTACTCTCATATGTCAAAATATGAAAACCTAGAAGTATGGAAGAAATCAATACTTCTCGTAACCAAAATCTATAAATTCTCTCAAGAAAATTCAAAGCTGAGTCATGACTATTGATTACTTGATCAGATACGAAGGGCTGCTGTAAGTATACCAAGTAATATTGCAGAATGAAATGAAAGAGAAACAACAACAGAATTTATTCGATATCTTGTTATTGCTCGATGAAGTACTGCTGAACTCTCAACTCAACTATTGATTTGTAAAGATATTGGCTATATTTCTGATGAAGAATATATCATTCTCTCTGAATCGATAATAGAAATTCACAAAATGATAAATGGACTCATAAGTTTCCAAAAACAAAAACGAGCAACTCTTGTACCCTCTAGCAACTAGCAACTCTTGTACCCTCTAGCAACTTTCTCTCATTCCACCTGTACTACTGCCCGACTCTTCATTTTGAAGAGTCTTTTTCGCGAAGGAGGGAAAAATATCATCATCACCGATAAAGAACAAGATACGAAACTTTTGGAAAACTTCGGAGAAAGCGTCACAAAGAGGAATTGGAAGAAACTCAACACTATTGCGGATTTTCTCGAAATGACAGAAATCCAGACTGGGAACTTCGTCATCCATCCTCAAATCCTCGAAACAATAGGAAATCTCGAATATCTCAGACGGAAGACCCTTCACAAGATCAGTCGTGGAAATACAGAATCCATGGAAAACACGATCGAGACCCTGATAGCACTCGGCTATTCTCACAGCGAATACAGTGGTGAACTCGGCACCTACAAGCGGGAATGAAGTATCGTGACACTCACTCATGCACAAAGTGGAAATACGATCCATATAGAATGGTTCGATACAGAAATCGATAGCATTATCGAAATCGATGGTGCTGGGAATCGCAGTTATCGTGACTTCATCTGGATCAAGAACGAGAAAATCGATGAGAATCAGTTCGAGCGAAAAGTCGGGAAAATCAATGAGGAATTATTGTCTCAGATTACTTCTTGTGGATGAGGGTTCGGGGGTAGCAATCATCCCCAGAAAGAGAATCAGGAGGAATTTTCACAAAATCGAGTTGACACCCCCGAGACCTTTGTTACTTTCGGTCACGAAAGTAAGGGGAATGTATCAGGAAAACTAGATTCTGAAACAAATTCAGAATGACAGGAAAAGGGATTCTACCCACAAGGGGTATACTGACTATCTCCGAGAATGACAGAAACAAAGAAATGACCACTTAACCAACCCACTACCCCACTGCCCCACTACCCCACTAACATTATCCTTATCGGTTGTGACTTCCATGGAGACCTCGAGACTCTCAGAAAACATGCAAATATCCATTTCACCGATTTTCATCGTGAAGATTCTATCTCACTCGATGTCAGTGTTCCTGATATCCCTCATATCGACGCACTGAAGCATTATATAGAAGAAAACTCATCTAAAGCGAATATTTGCTTCTATACAAAAAACGAAAAATCCGTGCAGGATTTTCTCGAATTCCATGCACTTTCTGGATGTCAGATAATTCCAACTCCAAAAAGCGGACTCGAAAGTTGCGAATATAGTGAGAGCTTTTTTTTGGATCCTGAAGGATGGGGGTTCGGGGGTGGCAATCGTCCCCAGAGAGAGAATTGAGAAGCAACTTTACAAAATCGAGTTGACACCCCCGAGACCTTTGTTACTTTCGGTCACGAAAGTAAGGAAAGAGTTTCATGAAAAGTACAAATAGTCATCACCGACGATATCCTCGGAAATATTTTCGTTCGAACCAGAACCAAGAAATCCCTCGCGAAAAACCTCGATCTTCTCCTCTATGTGAATCCTGGAGATTATGTCGTGCACCGAGAACACGGAATTGCACGATTCCATGCAGTCGTGGATAAAACTCTCTGAGATATCCGTCGAGAATATCTCGAACTTCACTATGCTGGAGGTGACAAGATTTTCGTGCCTCTCACAGAAATCTATCGTGTGAGCAAATATGTGGGAGAACTCGAGCCACAGCTCACGAGTCTCACAGGAAAAGAATGGGAACGAACGCTCGAAAAAACAGACGAAGAACTCGAAAAAATCGCAACCGAACTTATCGAGATCGCGAGCAAACGCACTCTTTCTCGTGGAATCACCTTCAAAAGTCTGCCAACAGAAGAAGAACAATTCCGTTCCCGATTCCCCTATGATTATACTCCTGATCAGCTCGAAGCGATTCATGAGATTTTTCGCGATATGGAATCCGAGTATCCGATGGACCGGCTCCTCTCTGGTGATGTTGGCTTCGGAAAGACAGAAGTTGCGATGAATGCCATGTACAAGGCAGTGCTTTCTGGCTACCAGGTTGCTGTTATTTCTCCCCTGCTCGTTCTCGCAGATGAACACTATGAGACCTTCATGGAACGATTCACCGAATATGGAATCCATGTCGAATGTCTCACTCGCATGACAAGTACCAGTGAAGAAAAACGAATCCTCGATGGAATGAAAAATGGAAATGTAGATATTGTCGTCGGTACTCACAAACTCCTATCGGAAAATATCCGCTGGAAAAAACTCGGACTTCTCGTCATCGATGAAGAACATAAGTTCGGTGTCTCACACAAGGAGACGATCAAGAAGATGCGAGCTAACATCGATATTCTTTCTCTCTCAGCTACTCCGATTCCCCGTTCACTCAACCTTGCTCTCTCGGGACTGAAGAAAGTATCCCTTCTCGGAACGGCTCCGAAAAAGAAAAAACCCATCGAAACTATCGTGAGCACTTGGACTGAGACGACGATTGCCCATGCGATACAATACGAGCTCGAACGTGGTGGACAGATCATCATCGTCCATAACCGTATCCGTGGAATGGAACAGATGGAGAAGGAAATTATATCAATAATTCAAAATTCAAAATGAAAGATTCAAAATAATTGATGAAAGGAAGTTCCTGAAGGATGGGGGTTCGGGGGTGGCAATCATCCCCAGAGAGAGAATTGAGAAGCAACTTTACAAAATCGAGTTGACACCCCCGAGACCTTTGTTACTTTCGGTCACGAAAGTAAGGGAAATGTTTCATGAAAAATACAACCTGGAACAGATTCCTCGACTTCGCTCGGAATGACAAAAAGCCAACCAACTATTATTACCACTCACGGTCAGATGCACGGAGATGATATAGAAGATCGTATCCATGCCTTCAAAAAGTGAGAATACAATATCCTCCTCACAACCACCATTATCGAAAATGGTGTAAACTTTCTCAAGGCAAATACTATAATCATCATCGATCCAGAGGATTTCGGACTCGCACAGCTCCATCAGCTCCGCGGTCGAGTCGGACGCAAGTGAGAACAAGGCTACTGTTATCTCATGTATCGCAAGCCAGAACTTGCCGCGATAGAAAAAGAGCGTATTATCACCATTGCGAACAATACACACCTCGGTGCTGGATTCGAGATTGCGATGCGTGACATGGAGATTCGCGGTGCTGGGGATGTCCTCGGATTCAAGCAGGCTGGGAAGAGTAAAGATGTTGGTCTCACACTCTATTTCCGTATGCTCGAAGAGAAAATCGCGGAGATCAAGGATGAGAAACAGAAAAAGAAACCCGTGAAAATCGAACTCGAACTTTCCTATGCACTCGACGATTCGCTTTTCTTGTCAGAAAGTGATAAGCTCAATTTTTTCCGTGAAATAGAAAATATCGAAACCCTCGAAGAACTCGATGCTATGGAAGAAGAAATGATGGAGAAAATATGAACTATGAACGATAAAATATGAGATAATTCAGATGCAGGAAAAGAATTCATGTCCCATCACTCATCACTCATCACTCACGTCACGAATCTCTTCCTCCTTCTCCGAGCACGTCTCACCTTTTCAGAATACGGACTCGAGAGCCTGAAAAAAGTCGGACAGAACTACATTTTCGATTTCTACGATGGCACGAAAGTCGAGAAAATCAGAGCATTTCTCGACCGATTCGATACCAAAAATCGTATGACTCTCCTTTCTGTCAAAAAAATCCGCACCGAAGTGCGGTATTGGAAAACGGTTCAAGAATTCCTCGAAGAACTAGTTGGTTGATAGTTGCTAGAACCTTAGTTACTAGTTGCTAGAAAAAATTGGAAACACAACGCTCCTGGAGGATGGGGGTTCGGGGGTGATTAAAAACAGTGAAATGGGGATTGCAAAGAAAATGCAAAGATGCAATGTTTCTGAAGGATGGGGGTTCGGGGGTGGCAATCGTCCCCAGAGAGAGAATTGAGAAGCAACTTTACAAAATCGAGTTGACACCCCCGAGACCTTTGTTACTTTCGGTCACGAAAGTAAGGAATTGTATTCCTGAACCAGTCGGAATGATAGGAACAGAGGGATTCTCTCCGAGAATGACAGGAAAAACTGGATCTTCGCTTGCGATGACAGGAACATGGATCCTTCGTCACTACATTCCTTAGGATAACATTTTTCTTCGCCAATCGTACTTCAAGATGGAGAGATCCTTCACTTCGTTCAGGATAACGATTTTGTATCCACTCCTGCTACGCATTCGCGGACAAAATCGTTATTTGTGTGTCATATGATACACTCCATTCTCGAGATGTGTTTCTCCACGAATCAGAGAAATACACCGATTCATCATCACGAGCGACGGTGGATCAATATCTTTCTGATTTGCCCAAATTTCTCATGCATCATGGTACTTCCCTTCTCGATAAAGCGTGAGAGCTTTCTCATAGTTCTCATATATGATTCTATCAGTGATATCCTTCGTGAAACCAATAAGCTCATAGATTCGGACTCCTTCGGATTTCCCCTTCACGGCAATAGTATCCAGTTCACGGACAAAGAATTCGTCCGAGAGTCCTGTACGAGTACCGTGCGAGAGGATAATATGGACATTGTATTCCTTCCCTGTTCCCTCAAGTCTGGAAGCGAGATTCACCGTGTCTCCGAGAACCGTATAGTTGAATCGATCCTGTGAACCAATATTTCCCACCATCACATCGCCACTCGCCATTCCCACTCGGAAATCAATCGGATCCATACCATGTCTTGTGATATCAGCATTGAACGCTGGAAGTCGCTCTCGCATGAGAAGCGCCGTACGACAACCACGAATAGCATGATCTGGAAGCGCAAGTGGCGCACCGAAAAATCCCATCACCGCATCACCGATATATTTATCGAGCGTTCCCCCTTGTTCGATGAGGATATTCGTCATGTTCGAGAGATAGGAAGTCATGAGCGAGAACAGATCCGTCGGCTCTAATTTCTCCGAAATCGTCGTGAATCCCGCAATATCGGAAAATAACACAGTCACATCCTTGTGTTCACCACCGAGAACGATATCTTCGTCTTTCTCAGCAATTTGTTCGACTACACGTGGATCCACATAGTGTCCGAAATTTTTCTGGAGTTCGCGTTTCTCACGATCCACGATGAAGAATCGGTAGATGAATGTGAGTGGAAAAGAAAGAATTGTTGCTACAAATACAGGAATGATGCTTATCACTATTCTTTGGACATCATACATATAGCGGCCAAAAAATATCACAACAATAAAAAGTATTCCAGCAAGAAGAGGGGCAATAAATTTTGGAAGAAGATAATATCCTGTAACGGATAAGAGTGTCAGTATGGTAATAAAAATATAATATGGAATTCCTGAAAACTCTCGCAGGAGTTTATCCTGGAGTAATCAATCAAGCATATTCGCATGAAGTTCTACTCCTGGTATATCTATACCCGCATATGGAGAATTGACGGTATCATGAAGAATAGAACCATCTTCACCAATGAGTACAATCTTTCCTTCAAATGTTTTCTTCAGAAGAGGTTTATAATTCTTCAATCCAAGAATACCCACTGCCCCAGTAGATGAGATACCGGTATTTATATCGACTCATTTCTTTCCGAATCTTCTTAATCATTCATCCAAAATATATGATCTCGAGAGTCAGAAATAGGTATTGAGATATTTATCATTTTCAATAAGAGGAATATTTCTCTTACCAACATTCAATATTGATCATGTAGAAATAGTTTCTGGCGTCTTTTCTCCAATATACTTTCTGTAAACGGCAAGTGCAAATGATTCCAAGATATTTTCAGGATAATGAAGCGGAAGAGTATAATAACTTGGGAGATTTGATTGTGCAAGAGTAGCATACGTATCGGGGTTATTCACAAACCCCCAAGTTGTTCCTGTATAAATCGATCGTGGTGAATTCTCACAGCCTATTACATCATTTGATTCATTAATATTGTCTTTCTGGCAATTCCCTCATCCACTATCTAGTTGTGTTGCCAGAACAATATTGTTATATTTTTTTAGTCCTTCAGCAAACTGCTTCTCATATTCATCACGATTCTGGAAGATAATATCAATACCTATAGCCTTTACTCATGCTTCTTCGAGCATATCTATAACTTCGAGGTACCAGCTTTTCGGAATACGAAGACTTCCATCTGCTGCACCGAAATGATTATTGGCCTGAAGCTCATTCATCATCTGGGTATCAATAGGAATCACAATAATATCATCACTTTTTTTGATTGTGTGTTGATAGATCATGTTCTGAAATATTCCTGAACGATAGATAAAATACTGAGTGGTTTTCTGAAAATACTCAGAACCAATCACATAAATGATTCAAATCAATACAAGAACGATTCCCCATATTGCGAAAATATGTTTGAGATTTTTGAGTTTGTGCATACACTGAGAAACCAAGAGAAAGCTCCGATTCCAGAGCAGTATATCCTAATATTTCCATCTATGCAAAAAACGACACTTCACACGCTCCTCCGCGAAGAAATCCTTCGCGCAGTGACATTTGGTTGAGTATTTTTCGTCATCGTGATCGCGACACTCGCATGAGTCGCGAATGCTGCAAGCGGTGGACTCTTCGGAGATATCATGGAGAAAATCCTCGGACTCACACCAGGACAACTCTCATCATACACTGGAGATGGTACTGTGAAAAATGCTGCAAAACTCGATGGGAATGATGTCAGCAAGTTCCAGAAAATCGCGACTCCAGGACAAAGTTGTGGATCGAACCAATGTATTTATGGATTCGATACTTCGGGGAATATACTCTGTAGATAAAATCTCATTCATATATTATATTCGACACACACTAAAATATCCTATAAACATAGGATGTTTTTTTCGTCAAATCTTGTTACCAATATTGGAAAGGAATACAAAATGGAACCAAGATACAGGAAAATTACAGAACAAACCTCTGGCAACACAACTAATCCATCAATAAGTTCATCCCCTTCTTGATATCCTCTTCCTTCATAATAATCCCGAGTTCATGATACGTCGAGAGAACTTGAATAATATTTACTCCATGAAATGCGAGTCGTTTTGTAATGTTATAAAACAATCACGGAGTGGAAATCTCTAGATCCGAAAGCTCTCAGGAAATGAGTCCAAGTCACGATACGACAAGTATCTGGAGACTTTGGGGGAATTTTTCTTGAATAATATTCAAATCATCTGTCTCAAAAATAATATCAATCTCATGCATTCATTCTATCATAGTAAAGAATCATTTGGTATCCCTTCTTCTCTCGGTCATGAACTGTGTAACGAGTTCAATACTCTTCGGGGAACGAACGAGCGTCATAATAGAGAGTCCTGTTCTGGTAGAGATTCTTGAGAAATGATTTCCGGAAGACAAGCTAAAATTCTCTCGGAGCTTCATCCGAGAAAGTGCCATCTTGATAGCGTGAACTGATACTGACTTCGCTGCTTCTTTCTCCACTTGTTTCTGGATATATTCAGCAAATGCTGTTAGATTCAAGAAATTATAACTCAGCGCTTCTTCGAGAAACGCTTGTCTCGTCACAATTTCAGTGATGATGTCTGAAACTTTTCTCATATTGTTCTATATGTAACAAAATATTATTGATATAGAACATATTAGTTACTTTCGTGATTTTTACAAAAAAATATTTATAACCAAAATACTTTATTTTTATTTCTCTATGTATTCCGATAATTCTCCTGTACAGATACTCAATATGCTCGAACTTCGAGAACAAAACCAGAGTCTATATGAAACCCTTCCTGGGCAACTTCATTCGATATCAGCTCGAGAAGAAGCACTTCTAGAAAGAAGCACTCAACATTATACAACCCAAAGAAACTATAATCAGATCGTTATCGCAACTACAAGAAATAGAGTGATTGGTAGTGTATGAATGCTTCCTGTTGCGGATGGAATATGCGAGGTCAGTGGTGCATGGGTACATAGTGAATTCCGATGACATGGTATCTGAGGTCAACTCCACAAAAAACTGAAAGAGGTAGCAGTATCAGCTAATCAGATACTATATTCCACGGTAAAACCTCATATTCCATGAAACTTTCCGGAAGTTCTCATCAATATAAAAGAGCTGTGAGCCATTCCAGTCTCATTTTCTCAGCTTTCAGAAAAAAATCCTGAAGCCTTTCGCTGATGTTGTGCATGCAGTGAAAGAAAAAATCATGAATATTGCCCCGATCGGGATCATACCTGTTTTCTGTTAATGCAATGAGCTCGTCGAGAAGATGCGGAAATAATACTCAATTCACCAGGGTGGAAGAATGCGATAGATGAAAAAGGGAGAGATACCTTGATTCATCATATCGATCAATATATCTTGTAACTATAAAATATGTCAACAATTCAGTATCATATCTTCGATTCGTGATTGCCATGAGATACGATTGCCATATTCGGTGGTATCCATGGGAATGAGACCTCTGGTATCCAGGCGGCTCTACGGATCGTAGAAGATATCCGTGAATGAAATAGCATCCTCGCAAAAGGAAGGCTCATCGTAATTCCTCTATGTAATCCTCTGGCTCATTCAATATGAGTTCGCTATGTAGAGAAAAATCTCAATCGATGCTTCATGCGAACTCTACCAGCAAATCCTTGCCAAGAGGAGCTCTACGCTCATGAAATCATGGATATTCTCGAGACATATCAAGTATCCAAACTCATGGATCTCCACTCAACTTCTGGACCATCCATACCATTTATGTTTGTGGAAGAGAAGAATCTTGATTTTGCCCAGAAACTTGGAATATCTCATGTTATCATAGGCTGGGATAGGCTCGGAGATGGTGTGCTATCGGGTGACAGTGAGGGATATATGAATAGTTTCCCTGGAAGGATGGGATTCACGTTCGAGGCAGGAAATCACAACAATCCAGAGTGAGCAAAAAATGCGTATCAGATGGCGCTCAACTTCCTCGTTGCCAATATGATGATAGATATGCGATATTCTCATACTATTGGCAGAGAAAAGATGATTATCAAAATGAAGGATGTCTATATCCTCGAGTGAACGAGCTTTGAATATGCTATCCCAAGTATAGAGAATTTTTCTCTCATAGCCCCTGGAAGTGGGCTCATTGGATATTCTGTAGATGAGGGTGGAACAAGAAAACCTATCTTTGCAACCCCATGAGATATCCTCGTAATGCCCAAAGCATTCGATATTCACCAATGAGAGGAAGTGTTTTTCTTGGGAGAAAGTATCCCTTCATAAACCAATTCCCGTTCACATATTGTATACATTCCACGACAAAATATCCTACGAAACATAGGATATTTTCTTCGTCAAAGGATCTATTGCCATCAATATCAGAAAAGGGATGCGGAATATAGTCAGAAAGCTCAGAGAATCAAGAAAATAATGAAAGAATATATTGACGATGGTAGGAATATGGTATAAAATACGTGCGTTATTATTCGTTTACTGTATCTATTATGGCAGAACTCGGAAAACTTGCTGGCGTACTTGCTACAACTGTTGCTCTTGCTGGAAATCCTCAAGCTCAGGAAGCTGCTGATTTTTCTGCTCTCGCTGAGAGTGGATATCCAGGGGTAAGCGAAGTTATCAGCAATACTCAATCTCGAATGATTCCTCTCGCAGAAGAGACAAAACCGATTCTTCTCGCACAAGCAAACGTAGAAACTGATGGGAAGGTATATGTTGCCTACGTGATACAACAGGATGGGAGTAAGAAAGAAGTGAAATATACAAAGAGTGCCCAGGGAATAATCCAGCCACCAATAACGAATAATGGAAAACTTGTTGACGGCAGTTCTTCAACATGAGATGAAGGAAAAGACAGAAGAATGAACAGAAGTATTCTTGTGAAGTATGATAAAGATTCTCAAGTATTACTCGCCTTAGTGGACAAAAATGATATCATTCGAAAGACACAAAGAGATCTAGAAACCCTTGTAAAGCTCGTTGAAAGTGGTAAAGAAATTACTAGAGAACAATTATTTAAATGATTTATTGCTGCATATATCTATGTAAATGCTTGAAAAGATGCAAAATGAATGATTCAAGGTATGGAAACAATAGCTAAAATAAAACTCAAGATGAGTGATAAAGAAATTAGTGACCTCAAGAAAGATGCGTCCAAACAAGCAACAGATATGTGGATTGGTGCAACTTGAGCACTCGGATAGACGGTTTTTTGCACTCTACTACAAAATATGATATCCTAATTGGGATATCATATTTTTATGTCTGAACAACAGAAACAGGCTCTAGAACCTGAGCAAACATCAGAACAGCAATCACTTATAAAACTCATACAGAGTCTCCAACTTCCAAAAGAAGTCATTTCGAGTATTGAAGTAATAAAATGAAATGATAAAAAAGATTGCATTGATAGTTTACAAGATATTCAAAAAGATATCTCCGAATGAAAAATCTGAACATCAGACGCCTCAGATAAAGCAAAAGATACTCTTATAGCATATGGAATAGTTATAGATAGTAAATGATGAGAGAATTGAAGTAAACCAGAAATTACTACCGGGAAAGAATGACTAAAGGTCGTGAATAATAATACTGAATATAATGAACGCTTTATAAAACTCTCCGAAGATCTCAATGCTGTCAAATCCCTCGACCCAACCATCGTTAATACTGAACTCGAGAAAGCAAAACAAGAAAAACCAAATCTTCCTCCTGAACTCACCAAAACTATTGCAGAAAAAACTGGAGTAGCCATAGGAAATGTCAGTGAAGTAAGTGCAAAGTGAGGAGTGAAACAGCAGGATATCACCAACATGATTGATGCCTACTACCTCTCGAATCCTCAAGTGGAAGCGAACATCAAGAAAGCAATTCAAGTAAAAGAATCAGGGAGACAATTCGGAAAAGAATTCGATGAACTCCGCAACAGTGCTCGACATCTCGATATTCCAGTCTATGAGACAGCTCAGAATATCGAAAAGCTCATTCCTGATAAATCTGATACAACACAGAAATCAGTAATTTCCACTATTAATTCCCTCACCAAAGAATCTCCCAACACCCTCATCACCCGCACAGGTGACAAGCTCACATGGGATGGAGCAAGAGAATGAGAAAAGTTCGAGATCGATATGAGTGTCCATCCACCGAAGCTCTCTAAATCCCAAGATAACCTCTCCATCAGCCGAACGGAAGTTCCAGAGAATCCAGAACTCAAGGGTGCACGGGAATCGCTCGACAGGAGCAAGAATACTTATCAGGAAGCGAGCAAAGATATCCATAGTGATTTGAAGAACGCATGATACTACCAGAACCTCGATGGCTTCTCTATCGAGGAGGTCGAGAAGGCTTTTTCTGGAGGACAATTCGACACCTACCGCGAGAAGATACAGAATGCTCGAACACCCGAAGAACAAGAAAAACTCCAACAAGAAATCCGTACACAAGCCGCACAATCAGAAGGAATACTGACAAAGAAAGGTTTCGCCTACATGGATCAGATCCTCTCTGAGAAGATCGAGATGGGAAAAATCGGTATCGAAAATGCTGGATGAGAAACTGCAACGGAACGAGATCTGAATGAGAAACTCCGTGCGCTCGAGAATCTGAAGTCCAGTGACAAGCTCACGAAATATGTGAATGCTCGAAGAGAATACGAAAAAGAACGTGAAGCAATCAAAAAAATAGAAACTCCTGGAGTAGATACTTTCTCTGAGAATGCTTCAGAGACGCTCAGCATTCTCAATTCTCTCGGCTATGGAGAACTCGGTCAACAGTGACTCGATGACCTCCTAGAAGCCATGAATCTCCACAATAAGTGAACCGTCGAACCGATTGACCTCAATAGAAATCCAAAACTCGATAATGCTCAGAAAAAATCACTCAGGACTCTGAGTGAAGACATACTCCAGAGATTTCAAAGAAAGGCAGAAGAGTCAGGAAAAACCGCTCCAACCAATTTCCGAGAACTCTGGCATGGAATCAGTTTCGGTTTTCAAAATTATGAACGATTTCGAAATGATAATTGGAATACTCGTGAAAAACGAGAACAATTTCTCTTCCAGAATCCAGAAGCAGAGAAAACACCAGAACGTCCAGAAGAAAGCACAAAATAAGTCCAAGAAACCTCCAACAATAATTGCAAATATCCGCTTTTGTATACAATAAGAAAAATAACTTTTCTCACTATGCGCAAATTCCCTGTCATTGTCGCTCTGGTTCTCATCATAGTCGGATGAGCCTATGCTCTCGTCGTGAATCTCCTTCCTGACAATAGTCGATTCCCACGAGTTCCCACAGGAGATGGAACAATCGGATGAGCGATAGCGAAAATCCTCGGCACCACCGACCTCGCGAACTACATCGGTGATGGAACGGTCGCGAATACGAATATGCTGAGTGGAGTGACCGCAGATAAGCTTCTCAAAGCTCAAGATATCTGTCTCGCACCGAATGTCTGGATCAAGACCGATGCAAATGGAAAACCCGTATGTGGATCATCCAATATGCTCGCGGTGAATATCGGGACGGTTCAGATAGATACCTGTGTCGGTGCAGCGATTGCCTATCGTGCAGATGGAACTACGAAGACTTTTTCTGATGGGGATATTGTTCTTCAGGGAGATATCGTCCAGACCGATGCAGGATGTCCTATCACCATCGCATTCGCCGATCTCTCACTCATACGTCTCGATGGTGGATCAACTGTCTCACTCGATACTGGAGTGACAACATGAGGACAGAGTATCGCCTACGCTATCCTGAACAATGGCGGACTCTGGGGACGTGTCCTCACCGAGAATGGCGAATATCGCATCGGTAACGATGATATCGTCGCTGGTGTACGAGGAACGTCTATACAGTTCACGAAAGAAGGGGCTTCTCCAACTCCAACGAAAAATGCAAATGGTGATTGGGTATTGCCTCCAGCAACCCCAGGAGGAACCTTCCAGGTGGTACATTCCACTCAACCAGGTGTGAATCTCGAGTGTACGAAAGAAAATACAACAACATTTGTCGGAACTGGAAAAATCGCAACACTTCCAACATCAGGAGATTGTACTCCGACACTCTCGAATCTCTCTGTAGCTGGTGGCTCTATCTATACGAACCCTACCGCCCCAAAGGTCGCAGAAAACACGCTAGCAGACCTCGAGTATATGAGCGAAAGGCGCGCAGTTCCACGTATCAATACGGAATTCGATATCACCAAACCAAAAAATACAAAAGACAAAAATGATATCTGTGATCCTACAGGCACAACAAGTGAGGAATATTGGGAAAATCTTCTCTTGGCTGGTATGGAGCCATGTCTACCACAGGGACTTATTGCTTTTGCGGATTATACTCTCTGAAATACGAATATGTATTTTTTCAACTCCGTTGGCTATTTACGAGCATGAAAACTCGATATAACATGAAAAACTCTCTACGATGATGGATTATTAAAATCCGGAATATCCACTCCAAATGCTGATATCAAATCTACCAATATTGCAGATACAATAAATCGGAAATGATGGAATAGTGACTGTCCTGATGATGACGGACGAGAATTTTGTAAAGATCTGAAGGAACTCCGAAACCTATGATGGAGTGATATTCTTGTGAATATAAACCCAAGCAGTAAAACATCACATCAATGAGGTTTTTATCAATGGAAATATGATGACTGGTATGAATGGAATTATCAAGCAAAATATGTATTCCAACCTCAAACATTCTCATTCAATGGTGGCATACCAATAACAACAGCTGGACAATATATCTCCTATCCACTTCCCCTCTTCCCTGGATGAGCAAGTAGTCTCGCAGGAAGAACAGTGATGATTGAGTTGGGAAGTCCTGTTGGAAACATAACACATATTCCTGCAAAATATTATGTATTAGATTTATGATGATCTCTTAAGGTTTCACTTGAGAACGGAACGTGGAAGTGTTGATGGGTAACATCACCAAATTCTGGGGTATGTAGAACGACAGGCACAACTATTGATCTTATTCCAAGTAGTACATCTCTTACGGTCAATCTTCCTATGAGTATTAATCCAACTCAAATGGTAGTAGGAAATCTGTGGTCACCATCAATTCCATCCGCCCATCTACAAGCCTCAATCTGAACTACAATCAAAAAGATATCTATTCAATAATTATAAAAAGCGTTTCAAGTAGAAACGCTTTTTATATAGTTTAATATAATTATCCATCATTTTTAGTAGAGAGAGTGAATGTTTTCTGGATCTGCCCGGTTCCATTGGAAGCTGTGATGGTAACAGTGAATGTGGTAATATCTCCAAAAGCCCCTTGAGCATCATATATTCCGGAAATCACCCCTGTTAAAGTATTAATACTCAAATTCCCATTTGCATCGTTTGGTAATCCGTTTGCTGAATACGTGATGGTTCTACCGAGAGGATCAGTAACTCATCCTGCATTTATGGTAATTAGACCAAATCAAGCATTGTCACTCACTGTCATATCTGCAAGGCTTGCGAAGGCACCGCTGGCAACTGGTGCAACATCAAGTGTCGTGAAGCTTTGTTTTACTGTTTTCTTTACTGTGAGTGTATTCGTTGCTCCGTTATAGGTCGTATACTGCATCTGCCATGCATACGCCGTATTCGGAGTGAGAGATGATGCAGAGACAAGCTTACCACTCGCATCAGTCACGAGATAGCTGATACTTGGTGTGAAGCCTCCAGGATTATCACTATCAGTTACGCTTCCTCCTACGAAGATGATACTCGTCGCAGTGATCGTCGGAGTTGGGAGAGTGACGACTTCGGCATGGTCGACCAGTACGATATTTTCTGTGAACGTGAGCGATGTTGCCATGCTCGCAGGAGTACTTCCACTTGACTTTGTACGGATGAGAACCGTCTGATTCCCTGGATAGGTAGCACTCGCACTATACCCTGACCATGAAGTTCCACCATTCATAGATACTTCAAGTGTTGCTGGATCAAGAGAACCACAGTTGATCGTATTCGCAATATCATCAGCAGTACATGCTGGTGCTGCTGGTCGTGCCATATCTACAGAACTTGTTGCACGAGTCTCTGTGATAATACGCTTCACCTCCCCAAGTGTTGTAGGATTGGGCTTCAGAATAGGATTGTCGACTGCTTCTCAGACAAGTGTTGCAGGAACTGGAGTTGTACCATCTGCATTCGGACGGACGAATTTCTTCTCTGCTGTGAGTGATGTTGGCTTCGAATCATATTCGAGACTCACACCAACGAGTTCACTCGCACGAGCTGGACCCTGTGCAGGTACATATCTGAGATGTGCTTCCCCACTCCAATGTTCATTGATCTGTCCTGTATATGTCGCAGAGAGGACTCTTGTCTTTCCTTGGGCGTGTACACCGAGACTTGCCTTCCATGTGTCACCATAGTATGTATAATCAGCACCTCCGACTGGACGTGTCCCATTCACAGGATCATTGCTCACTCCTGCTGATGCGACGAGTTGGCCATTTTCTCCGATATCCCAACGGTATCCAGCGAGAAGTGTAGTACGTGAGAAAGCATCCCAAAGAGTAGTTTCTTTTCATTTTATCGTGGTCGTTGTCGTACGGATAAAATTCATAAATGCTTCTTCAGTGACCGTTGTGGAGATAGTGGATTTTTCAGAAAGAGTGGTACTTATTCCCTGTTCATGGAGAAATCGGATAAATGCATTTCGATAGTTCACTTGTGCTGAGAGACTGATAGCACTGAGATCGCCATGATATTCTGAATTCCCGAGAGCCTTCGCTGCATCCTGAGTGACTGCTGCTACACTGATCATACCATTCACTTCCTGAGTGATCTGGAATCCTATAGCGAGGAAGTAACTCTGAAGTTCTGTAGCTAGGATAATCTCGCTTCCGAGTGACCAAGTACCGCTATCATAGACCGTCTTGAATCGAAGTCCAGACCCAGCAGTATTCCCAACAATTGGACCAGCAGAAACAGTGAGACTTTTGGAATCGGCAGGAAGATTCATCTGACTCGCAGAATTCATATCTGAAGAGGTTCCTCAGAGATTATGTGCCTGAGCTTCATATATCCATGCACGGAGAGCTCATTGGACATCACCATTCTGAACGTTCGCAACGAAGTCATCGACCGAAATTTTGGCACCAGGAATGACAATCATATCCTGACCATTGACGTGCTGGAGATGAATTCCTCGTGGTCAGAAACTGGTGTCGAGAATTGAACGAAGTTTATCTACAATTTCCTGATTCCTCCCTACTATTCCATTTGTCTTAGTAGTAACGATCTCTACTACTTCTTGTCAATGAGCCGATGGAACTATCATATCGCCAATCGTCACTCAGACACTCTTTAATGTATCAAAAAATACATTCTGAAACTCAGAAGAATCATCCTCTAATAATCATCCAATATTCTCAATCGTAATAGCTGAATATGTGGGAGCAGGCATACCAGATGCAAGCTGTACACCTGCCAAAGCCATATTTACCGCTGGTGATGCATTTCATTCAAAAAAGAGTGCATCCCCCTTACCTACAGAAACATCCTCCTCAAGTATAGTTCAATCATTTGATGAAACATAAGCTGATTTTGACTTATATTCTCCCAAAGTGAGTACAACTCCATTTTCTTTCTCTATACGCACCTCTCCATTTCTTGGAGAAACTACAACTTGTTCCCCTTGAGAGCGGATCGAATTCATAATAAAACTCAAATCCCATCAAAGCAGATTATCAAGGTCTAATCGATCTTCTTTTGTAGCTGTTTGTTCTCATGCATTTGGTTTGCATCCAATATTCTTGAATGTCGTAACTTTTGAAATATGGTTATGTATCACAAGATACGCTGTATTTCAGAATGACAGAATCCCCATTTGCATACCTGCTACCTTGAAAGCATTCAATGCCTCTGCCAATTGTGCGCGATGAATCCCTACAGACTGAATACTCGGGGATTGTGGATGTATTGAAAGCATATAATAAATAGAAACGAGTAAATAAATAGAAACGTTCTTATCTTGCCCCGATACCTATACTTCGAGGCGTAGCAGTCGTTGGTTTACGTGCCACAATGATAGTATATTTTTGTACAGCTATCTTCTTTGGATCATGAGTATTTTTCATCTCTGCATTACTACGAGTTCTTGTTCTAAGTTTTACACCCAGAGTCAATCCATCTTTCCAATAATAGGAATCAAGCTGGAGTTCTTTGATATCTGTGAGCGGAAGAATAATTTGATTCTGACTGACTTTTGTATCTTTTGCATCGGAAGTAATCTGTATACCAGCTCTTCGAAGTTCATCTGTGAGATTCTTCGGAGCACCCATATCATCTCCGAATGGGAGATATGTATTCCGCGCCGTGAGAATAATAGTACCATTCTCATACGACACTTTCGCGTATGGTCGGAATACTCCGTCGAAAAGCGCTACTACTTCTTCTGGATTCATGGATTCTGAAGCCTGTGTATTGTATCCTTGTGAGAGGAGATGTGCATGAGCTTGTGCGATAGAATCACTCGCATTCTCTGTATCGAGCCAATCGATACTTACACCTGGCATGATACCAAATATTCCGAGCAACACTCCTGCAAGTGCGATCTTGGTTTCTCCGAGTTTTCCTGCAGCGAGATATTCGAGATACATATATTTCACGAGCTTTTTCTCACGCTTGAGAATCTGCAATTTGCGGGCATAAGTAGCAGTATCGAACTGTGAACCCATGAGGCGACCACGAATCGCACGAATATCGAGAATATCAAGTTTTCTTCCTATATCTGATGCAACGAAATCTTGAATACGCTCCATACAAGCATCGACAGTATCACTTGCATTGCAAGAAAATGCTGTCTCAATAAGTTCATTGGATAATTTGATTTTCTCGGTAAATGTTGCCCCTGTGTCTTCTCGGTATCCGAGCGCTATATGTGGTCATGTCAGTCCATACCCAACTCATCCTGATGCTGTTGTCTTGATAGTATTCACATCCGAAAGTGGTGCTGCAGTATATGCTTCCTGATTCAGGGTCTTGGTATAGAAAAATCCTGCCACAGGAAATACTCCTGTCTGACCAGAATTCACTCCAATATTCGCAGTGATACGAGATGATCCATCGAGTTGATACTTCACTCCAACACTTGTCATGAGAACTACTACTGTTCCTTCGCTGGTATCCTGAACTCCAGCATTGATTCCGAACTTGATCTTATATTGTCATACATCCATCTGTTCTCTTCCGGTATTCTGGAGTGACACTTGTGCATGAGAACTTGAATAAGACCCGATAAGTTCTGGCGCGACGACAAGAGCTTGGGCAAGAAGCATATTCTTTATTTCCCCGGAATCGATATTTTTCTGAAGATCGAGAAGTGCCTGCTTGTGAACTGCATCTGTGATTTTTCCTTGAGCCAGAAGCGCATCGATTGTCCTCGGAAGATCCGCTTCGGCACGAGCTACTTCAGCGAGAAGATTTCCATATTCTGGGTGAGATTCGATTATCTGTAGATTCTTCTGCCATTCCGTATCTGCATTTTCACCATATTGGAGGAGAAATTGGAATGGTATTCCCTCGAGAAGAACTGCATTCCATCCAATATGAAATGCCTGAATAAGTTCAGGATTCTGACGTATTGCTTCAAGGAGTGATTCTTTGGTCTGAATATCTGGAATTTCTACACCAGATCGCTTGAATATGGAAGCAACATTCCTATAGAATTGTTCTAATTGTCATTGTTCTATCATTATATTCTCAATATCCGAGATTGATTTTTCTAGTTGATTTCCCGATAACATACCTATATCTCGCTTATCTACATGCCCATCAAGATTAGCATCAGCCAATACTTTCCAAAGAGTATCGAGAGTAGCATGGTTTGCGAGGTCACAACGCGCATATACAGCACGAGCATCAGTGAGATGCTGATGATATTGTGCATCTGACTTATTTGGCTGACATGCCACATTATTCCCCTCCTTTGGAGTAGGAGCATAAGCACTAAAAAAGTAATTCATTAGTTCTTGAGTTCTTGCTTGTACTCCTGGCACCGCTCCAGCGAGAGCAATACCTGCAGCCAATGAGCGCCATACATTGTTTCTAGCATTTTTCATACGAAAAAGTATAAGTATTAAATCTTATACATAATACTTATACTTTTGTATTGTCAATAGTTTTTTGACTATTTTTATATTTTATATGGAATCTACTGTTTGAGTCCAGGTGGTGGGTCTTGCTGGACACGAGAATCGTATTCGATAATCATAGAAACGTCAGGATAGTGTTGTGCTGTAGTGCTCGATGCGGTATGCCCTGTTTTGTCAGTGAGATCCAGATATGCATTGCGGAAATATTCGAGATCATAGAGCTTGGCTTTCGCGAGATCACAAGTCGCGACAAAATACGGACACTCAACAGGAGATTTGCTCGCGCCTCCAGTAGTATTGTTCGAGACGATAGAACCATGAATATAGAGCTGATTCTCTCCGGATGAATCTATAGAACTCTCTGCGATCAGTGTCGCATGCACATCTGTCACATTCGGTGCAATATGGATTTTGCCTCCGATTCCTGTTCTCTGATTCTTCAGTGCGATGAGAGCAAGTGATCGATCATGTAGATCGATATTGCCATCGATAAAAATATCTTCCCCTTCGACAATAATCGTTCGCTTGGTATCGAAACTACTATTCGTAATATGTTGTGTGGCACCGGTATAGGAATAATCCGCCTGAGAATAATCTGTACGATTACGGGAAAGGAGTGTGATATTTTTTCTGATAGTATTGAGAAAGTCTACTCTCGTCTGATATGTTCCAGCAATACCATTGTACCAATTCGTCTCCTGTGATTGTCCGAGAATACGGATACGAAGATTCTGAAAGAGTGAAGCCCCGAGGGAAGATGGATTTGACATGCTCGGATAGAGTATCGTCCGTCCATCTACACTATAGGAAATATAATCCGATGATATAACTGGTTCTGGTGGAATATATGGGAGATCGATTATCGGGCTATACTTTCCAGAGAAAGAGTATGATTCACCCGCGGGATCGAGTGTTCTCGTATATATTGCTGGGAGATATTTTCCATCCATACTCGACCAATCACACGCATTCTGATAGCTCGATATATCTTTCTGATTCGCTTGGCAATCAAGCATCGGAGTACTCGTGAAGTCCGCGAATGTCGCGTATGCTCCATCGCCGATAGAGATACCATGAATCACCATCGGAACCGCATCCGTACGAGCAGAATGAGTCGATACATTTCCTGCGAATATCGACTCCTCTCCGATACGAATATCCGATGCAGAAAGTGAATCTACTACATACCAAGGAGTGAACTCGATATTTGGACTCACGATTCCTGCATCAACTCAATTATACTTGAGACTCGTGAGCTGGATAGTTCCTGGAGCGTACGAAGCGAAACTATAGTTGATGTCTTGCCCAATGAGGAGAATAGGAAAAGGTGTAGAAGTAGTACCATCGAGAAAATTCACGAGCACTCCACCAGCAGGAATAATCGCATCTCCATCTGGAGAATATCAGAAATGAGAAGTCTCTGCGAGACTCACTTGGACTTGTTTCGTAGGAGTAGTATATTCGATTTCTACAGTTCCTCCTACAATCTGATTTCCATACCGATCACGGAACTTCATATACGCATCGACATAAGATTGTCCATCTGCTACCGTAGTATAGCCTGGAATTCCACTCACAGTATATTCGAATGACATCGGTGAGAGTGGACATCGAGCATCAGCAGAAGCACTCGTACAGAATGATTCTATCAGATTCCCACTCACTAGAACAGTCGCAGGAACATTATTCTGTACATCATATATATATCGGGTCACACTTCCATTCGGATCAATAATCTCGAGAGAATACATATAAGCCAACGATAGATCTGCATTCATACTCTTGGTAGAATATATTCTCGTAAGACCAGGAATTCCTATCGGAGAAAAAGTCGATGACCAGAGTCCGCCCGTTGACTCATAGATTTCTGGATGTACTATATCAAAATGTGTTGCATGATCTGCCATAAGCGTATATGTTGCACTTCCGAAAGATGCTGGCAAAAGTGGCAAACTGACTCCACTGAGTGATATATCGCCAATATATGTAGTAATCTTCCCTGAAAGTGTTCCTGTTGTTGGAAGATATTGTGCTCTTCGATCAAAAATAATATCGCCAATAGTCTCACTCCATGCAGTGCCAGACAGTGTACAATTCGATGTGAGTCATGCAATCGGCTGTGTACCACAATCCAAATATATACTATAACTGCCTGTATTCATGAGTACCCATCCTGCTCCAGAGAGATAGAACGTACCAGAGAAAGTCCTCGTATTCGTATCGAGCAATGGTGCAGAAATAGGAGAAGCAGCATCATACAATGCCTCCGCTACATCGAAATGTACCTGAGTATTTGACCCTGTGAGGTATATCTTCGCTGCTGGCGTATAGCTCTGGAATCCAACTGCTGCAAAAACGCTCGTTCCAGAAAAGACGAGAAAAGTCGCAACAGCACTGATGAAGAAACGAAAAAAGAGTAACATACGATGAGAAAAGCATATCACTCTTTTTTTGTTTCTACGAATTTTTGCAAGTATTTCACTTGTTTTTACCTAGCCAAAATATATTTATAGTTTATTATTTATTTGCATTGGCAATCTGTACACATGCATATTGCATTCCTGTATTGAAGAGATCGCCACAGAGATTGCTATCATGAGTCACTCGAACTTGTGCGAGCGTAATCATATCAGAACATTGATACTGGAGAGTCTTGTCAGAAAGTTTATTACACTGAGCTATATCTCCCGTCGCCACAATATCCTGGAATCGTTCTGCATCATTTTTTTTGTTCAGTGTTGATTCGCAATATTGTTTCTTTTCTGTATCAGAAATCGATGCACAATAATCACCATTTTGTTCCGCGAGTGCCATCTGAAGAATAATCGCATCTCGACAACTCCCTTGTATATCTTCATTCGATAGTGTATCACAGAGTTTCAGATCTTTTTTCTTGATTGCCTCCGTATAGATAGCTGTATCATCCACTTGCGTGAGTGAAGACTTGCATTCATCTTGAAGACTCTCCACGAGACTCGAACAGAAAGATTCTGAAACCATATTGTTCTCCAGAGCATCCTGAAGGCTTCTCGTATCCACTTGTTCTTCACAATAGCTCTTGAGGTTTTTCGCATCTATCTTCGAACAGAGAGTCTTATCTATATTTTTCTGAGCACGTGCAGCATAGATATTATCCTGACATTGCATTGTCTTGCCAGAATCAGAAAGAGTGGTACATCCGTCGAGATTATCATTCGACTGAGCCTGAGCACTCTGAATAGTATCCTGACAATCTGTTTTCCGAGCAGTTGAATCAATAGAATCACAGAGCGTCACATCCTGTTTTTCGAGAGCAGAATTGTACGTCGCGATATCTTCTGATTCGCTTTTTTGTGCTGTAGCTACCGTGTCTGTATAACTCGTTGGCAATGGTTCTGCTGGGGTTGCATTCCAGAGAGTTTCGAATGAAGCACCTTTCGAGAAAAAGAAAAATATGCCACCGCCGATAAGGACAAGAACCGCAAGAGTGATGAGAGTAGTACGCATAAAAGAAAAGATATCGCATAATGACGATATCTTACCATGAGTCACGGGAAAAAGCAAAAATATGCACTAACTACGAATACACCGAACATTCGCCATCTCAGTCACTTCTCCACCAACGAGTTCGAGTCCAGCATCATCGTACTGCCAAGTATATTTCTCATTATTCCAGACTCCATCGGTTCCATCCATACGATATCCAGAATATACAGTGCCAAGATGCAGAACGATATTGCGGAGTCCATAGATATCTTCCTTCGTCGATGTCCAGTATGAACCAGCAACATTCATCTGAGATTCCACCATGAGATCACCATCAGAATCACGATATGTGCGGTATCCTCCATTCTCTGGAAGAGTGAGAAGTGACGCAAGCGAAGTATTATTCAGGCGAGAGTACCAGATAGCCGTCTCGAAATCTCCACGAGTCGGAATACGATATCCACGAGCACATGGACCAACCGTCCATCCCCAATCCTGAGTCTTGTATTTTCCATTGAATTCGAGACGCTGATTCCAGCCATTATAGGAGAGAAATGAGGCGGTTTTGTCTCCAGCGAGAAACCAACCTGATTTCACAGATGATCCTTTTGATTGTGTAGTTGCATTGCAACCTGCCCATACTTGCCCACCGACGATGATATCAGCACGATCACATCCAGGATATGCGAATGTCTGGGAAAGTGGAAAGAGTGCTGCGATCGCGAGTGCAAGGAGAAGAAGTTTTTTCATATATAGAAATTGTTAGAAGTGTTTCTCAGAAAGTATTTTTTCTTTCTTGTAAATTCAATATTATATATTTTTATAAAATGTCAAGCATATTTTCGGGGAAAATAAACTAATCCAAGAACTGAATGGTAAGATTTGCGATATATGCCCGAAGCATATTGGATACTTCTCCCATATATGCTCGGGCGGGATGACGACCTCAAAGAGCATCCCGAACCTCACGACCATATTTGAACTGAAAAGCAAGATCAAAAGGAAGTGGAGGTGATTGTTGAAGCTGTGCGATGAGCTTATCAGCCGTTTCTCGAGGCCTATCTGGAGATCAAAGATTTTCTGGATATACACAAACGGTTATCATATATGGAAAGTTTAATGAAGAAGAAGAAAATAATATATACTAAATTTGTATTGTCAAACAAAATGATTCTCTAAAAAAGAACCATCTCGTAAGAAATGGCTCTAGTCCACCCATTGAAGACTACCCTGCTGCAGCTTCGAGCTTTGCTGTCTGATCTGCGATAGCACAAGCGTCGATAATATCGCCGAGATCCCCCATCATAATAACAGGAAGATTCGAGAAATTCTGTCCAATACGATGATCCGTGATACGATCCTGTGGGAAATTATACGTTCGGATTTTCTCACTGCGATCTCCAGATCCGACTTGTGCGAGACGGGCAGCTCCTTCAGCAGCCGCCTTTTTCTCTTCTTCTTGAGCATAGAGACGAGCCTTCAGCACAGAGATAGCCTTTATCTTATTCTGGAGTTGGGATCGTTCATCCTGACACTCGACCGCCAGTCCAGACGGAATATGTACGACACGGATGGCAGAATTGGTCTTATTGACATGTTGTCCTCCTGCTCCACTCGCACGACAAGCGATAATCTCGAGGTCTTCTTCACGAATCTCGATATCCACATCTTCCGCTTCTGGCATAATAGCCACCGTCACCGTCGATGTATGGACACGCCCATTTTTCTCTGTCGTTGGGATACGTTGGACACGATGCACTCCAGATTCGAACTTGAACCGAGAATAGGCACCCGCACCTTCGATCTTGAAGGTCACTTCCTTGTATCCTCAGGCATCATTCCAAGATTCAGACATCACTTCCACATTGAATCCCTCTTTGCGCGCATAGACCTTGTAGGCTTCAGCGAGTTGGAGTGCGAAAAGCCCAGCCTCATCACCACCGACTCCAGCACGAACTTCGAGAAAAATATTCTTGTCATCGTTCGGGTCTTTCGGAAGAAGTTCGATCTTGAGTGCTTCTTCGAGAACTGGAATACGCGCTTCTGCATCAGCAATCTCTGCCTTCATGAGCTCGAGCATTTCTGGATCTTTCTCATTCGTCACGAGTTCTTTTGCTTCATCATAGTTCGCATAGAGAAGCTTATATTCTTTGTAGAGATCAACGGTTTTTTCGAGATTTTTCTTCTTCTGGTTCGTCATTTTGAGACGTTTGACATCGCTATAAATAGCTGGATCTGCGAGTTCAGCTTCGAGTGCTTCGTATTCAGTGATGATATTATCGAGTTGGAATTTCACGTTATAGACGGTAATAGATAAATTCGAGAGTTGCATTATATACAAAAATGAAAAAAGTCGAGTGTAAAAATTGTGTTCAAGAACAAAATTCTCGCTTTGACTTCGCTCGCTTTTTTTATATTCTGCTGTCGCGCCCAGGTGGTGGAATGGTATACACGGAGGTCTCAAAATCCTCTGCTTCACGGCTTGCGGGTTCAAGTCCCGCTCTGGGCACCATTTAGAAATTCATGATTCTGAATTCAAAATTTAGAAGAAAATATTATATAAATACGCACTTAAATGATTTGGATAAGATTTTAAATCTTTCATTTTGAATTTTTAATTTCAAGAAACCATGCCAATCAAAAGGACTCAAACATCAGCAAAAAAAGATGAAATAACACCAACTCTCATAAAAAAACATACTTGAGTCTGGCAGGACTATATCAATCCATCGCTCGACGATATCGATATGATCGTGGAGAAATACGGATTCCATGAACTCGATAAAGATGCGATACTCGAAGAAAATCAATACGCACGTATCGATACTTATGACGATTATCTTTTCGTTGTCCTCCACTTTCCGAAATACGAACCCAACACAGAACGATACATTCACAACGAATTGAATATATTTATCGCGAAGAACTATCTCATCAGTTTCCGATACTATCAATCGACGACGATGAAACGCGTCTATGGAAAATATGAAACGCGCATCGAAAATGGTGAACATATTACGCCTGCTTTTCTCCTCTATGAGATTATCGAAAACTTTCTCGATAAAACCATGAAAATGCTGGAACGATTCGGAAAAGATCTCAAAGTACTCGAACGAGAACTCTTCAATTCTCGCGGAACCGAACTCATCAAGAGTATCATGACGCGCAAACGCAATATCATCACGCTCAAGCACATGATGAAGCCACAGATTGCAGTACTCAAGATGATAGAAATCCGCATGAAGGAACGTTTCTCGGATGAAGTAGAACTCTACTTCGAAAATCTGGAAGACAAGCTCGATAAAATCTTTTCGGAAGTACAACTCCTTCAGGAAAATATCGATTCCATGGAAGACACACTGAAGAGTGTTTTCGAACTTCAGACCAATACCACGATTACCTATCTCACCGTTTTTTCTGCTTTTATTCTCCCACTCACGTTGGTAACTGGATTCTTCGGGATGAATATCGAGAGTCTTCCCTTCAGTGACACGGTCATGTGGAGCACACTCGGTGGATTGAGTCTCATGCTCATTCTCGTAACTTATATGTTTATAAAAAAGAAGATTATCTAATAATGTATAAAATATTACTCATTCTCGCAGTTATTTTTTTCTGATTCATGAGCCATTTTAGTATGGCAGACTCTCTCCAGTCAGGTTCTACTATCATGGCTGGGACAGGGATTTCTCCTGAGAAATCTGATACGAAATCAATCACTGGACAAATAACGAAAATGCCATCTTTTGGCATCATTCACAAATGATATGATGTACTTCCCTTCTATGAAGATTCGAGTATTTTTCGTTTTGTCAGCCGAGACGTTCCGCTCAATGAGAAAAGTTATGAACCAGATGATCTCGTTCCCATCAACAATGAACATATCAACATGGCTGGTCGAAGTGGACTCAAAATGCGGAAGGAAGCACGCGACTCACTCTGGATTATGGCAGCAGATTTCGAGAAAAAGTTCGGCGTTCCCCTCACAGTCATCAGTACGTACCGAAGTGCCGCCTACCAACAATGGATGTGGGATCTCGGAAAGTGTACTGACTCCCTATGTGCTCCTTCTGGATACAGTGAACACCAACTCGGACTCGCGATGGATGTATTCGATGCTACGACAGAACGTGACTATGAAGCGAATCAGAATTATCGACGGTATATCGCTTGGTTCAAGGAAAATGCTCAAAGATATGGATGGACGCAGAGTTATCAAAAAGGTGAAGCCATCGACACTTATGAAGTCGAGCCTTGGCATTGGAGATATGTCGGTGTCGATATGGCAACCAAGCTCCGGAATCTCGGATGGACCTATACAGAATATGTCCGATTCCAACAAATCATCGCGCGGAGATAAGAAACCCTCTCAGAGGGTTTTCTTTTTTGTCATTTTTCATTTTTTCCCTATACTCCACCGCATGAACAACTCATCTACTCATCTCTACGCCTTCACTCTCGGTCGCGAGTGGAAGCTTTCTCTTGCGGAACTTTTTGCTGTTTTCGGTGCAGACGCATATCGAATCCATACTGAGACAATTGCGATTTTCCAGATCCATGGCTATAGCGATGAACAGCTCGCGAAAAAATTTCTCACTATCGGAGGTTCTATCCGTATCATCAAGATTCTCGGAGAAACGGATACAAAACGATTCCCGACTGATGTCATTCATGAAATTCAAAGTTCAAAATGAAAGATTCAAAATTCAGGTGGCAAAGTGACTTTCGCTCTCGGAAGCTATGGTATCGATTTCCCTGTATCGAATATCGGACTCCGCATCAAGAAAACGCTTCAAGAAAGAGGCTTTTCTGCACGTCTCGTCAATATCGAGAACAAGAATATCGTCAGTGCGGTATTCAAACGAGAAAAACTCGGAAAATCTCAGACAGAATACAACCTTATTCAGACACCCGCAGGAGAAGAATTCGGCGTAACTATTGCCTGTCAGGATATCGATGCATATGCGAACCGTGATACAGGAAAGTCTCGCGATATGATAGTCGGGATGATGCCTCCGAAACTCGTACAAATGATGATCAATCTTGCACGATCAGTATCAGAGAAATCGCTCAAAAACGAGAAATTCGAGGCAAGAAAAAATCTTTGAAAGGAGTTTACATCCATAGTAAATGACTGAAAAGATTTTTCTCATAACGAAGAAGTTCGACGTTTTTCAGAGATTTCTCTCTATGATCCATTCTGTGGACTCGGAACAACCCTCATCGAAGCCGCGAATATGGGAATCACAGAAGTCTATGGAAGTGATATCTCTGCGGAAATGGTTCGTGCAAGTACTGATAGTCTCGAGGAATTCATCAAGACCGAGAAAATGTGGCAGGAACGCATCCGTGCCGTATGAGGAACGCCGAATAAGGATTTTTCTGATTTCCGAAGTTCCATAGTCCAGCTCGATGCACGGAAAGTGAAAGATGCAGCAGAAAAACTCGGAACCATCGATTTCCACCGACTCAATCTCGCTATCGTGAGTGAAGGATTCCTCGGAGAGATTATGTCTCCTCGCGATATCGGACTCGAGAAAGTACAAGCAGAACGCAAGAAACTCGCTTCTATGTATTCAGATTTCTTCCGATGACTCGCTGATGCGAATTTCCGCGGTAGTATCGTCATGAGCTTCCCATTCTGGAATATCCATGGTACGTATTCGTATTTCGGTGAGATCTACGAAGTCATCGAGAAAAATGGATTCGAGGTTGTCTCACTCCTTCCATGGGAAATGAAACTCAACACGAGCAAAGGTAGTCTTCTCTATCGTCGTGAGAATCAGACGGTTGGACGTGAAATCGTGAAAATCGTGAAAAAATCAAAATAAAATGTTTCGGAATTTTTGCTTCTTTATTTTGCAAGTTTTCATATTCTATTGATGTGGTTTCCTTGCTCGCTTCGTTATGCGAATTTCTCGTATGTGTCCGCGAAGATTTCCGTGTAAAATCACAAACTGTTTGAGCTGAAAATAAGCGAACGCCCCTTTCGAAGCGAAGCGGAGAATGGAAGTGCCCTTGGGGTATTTGTATTTTAGGAAAAGGGGCACTAGATTCCGCATCAAGTGCGGAATGACGGGAATAGAGGGATTCTCTCCGAGAATGACAAAAAGAAGAACATGGATTGCTTCGTACCTCGCAATGACGGAAACAATAGATTTCTGAATCAGTCAGGAATGACGGAAACATAAAAAACTATGGAACTCATCGACCTCTCCACACATGCCCGCGACCCGAAGTACTACAATCGAGACCGAGATATGGAGGTAGCTCTCGCGTGGAACGCTATCCGAAAAACCCTCTCTGAACTTGGGAAAGAGGATTTATTTGAGTATATCCAGAGTGTCCGCCTGACAGAGAAAAATGTTATCATCACGACCGAAAAACCCATCGTGAACGGGGAATTGAAACTTTTTCAGAAAGAAATCATCATAGCAATCAATACTTCCCTCTCGTCTCTGAAAAAACCAGCACGAGAAAAACTCCAACTACGATAATGCTTCTTTTCTCATAAATTCTTCTTGTTTCAGTTCCAATGATTCGATTCCAACATCCAATTCTCGAACAAGATCATACCTTCCCAATGCCTGTGCCTTCATAATATATATCTTCGTAGAATGTAGTGTTTTTTCTACATATTTTTTATCCACATGTGTTAAATGTTTGAGATTACTCATACGATCTGCACATTTTATTTCGAAATCTTTTTCCGGCAATAATGCAACCTTCCAAAGAAAATAATAATTTTTCAAGTTGGTCTGCATCCTTGGATACAAAGACCAAAGGTATCCATACAGTTCAAGGTGAGTAGGAAATATAGCTCCTATCTCGAAGAGACGAAGATACATCTGAGAATACATAGAAATACTAAAAGCGCTCGAACATGGAGAAAGCAGTCGACTCATACGTTCTTCAGTGATAGCTCATACTACCCGTGGAGATCCTTTACTTATGCTTTCTATGCGTGAAAATACCGCATCTCCAAATTCAGAGAAGATTTCATGAGCATATTCTGGATGATCTTCCACAACATCATGCAAGATGGTCACCACCAAATCATCTACTTCAACAAATGGTCTTTTCGTAATACGAAGATAATCCCAAAGAACTTCAATAATATGATCCATATATGGATCTTTATCCTTTTTATTTCTGACTTTTGACTGTCTTGTTTGCCGTGCATGAGCCTTACAAGCAAGAGCAAAGGCTTTTTCCACTTGCAACTTATCACCTTCCGAAAGATTCCGACATTTTGCATGACAAAAAATTCCTTCGAGGAATTCATTCTCCATTTCTCATGAATGTTCAGAACTTTCCTGAGGGAAATTGGTCATAATTTTTTCGTATAGAAATAAAACTATAATTTTTATTATTTAATTGTCAAACTTATATTTGACTTTAGTAATATTTTGCATAGAAATTAGTTTATGAAACATGGAATTGTGTACAATGGGGAACAAATCCTGAATGTTCCCAATAGCATCACCATCACTCGCTGAATCATGATGATATGAAGCAGTGTTGCCATTGTGCTTGGGTGACCGAATCTCTATCCTGCACTCATATATGCAGCGTGAGCTATCGGAGATGGACTTGATGGAATTTCTGCACGTGTCCTGAAACAAAAAACAGAATTCGGGAAAAAACTTGACCCCTTCGTCGATGCTACATCTTTCGTAGCATGACTCACAGCCCTCACTATCACTTCTCCAGAGCTAAATGAGAGACTCCTTCTCACTTCCGCATTGGTGGTACAAACACTCTATAGCTCTCACCTGACGTACAAATGGAAATGAATCTCTGATGACAAGAAAAAAGAATTGTGACCAAGTATAATCGGAAAAACCAAGACTGCTATTATGATGATGTCTCTCGTAAAACTCATGTGAGGAAAACATTTTCTCGAAGATCTCCAGCAGTTTCTCGGAACCTATGGGATCCAATTTCTCGAGTGAAATCTAGAACAAATGGATGCAACACTCCATTCTGCAAGTCTCTGATGAGTAGGCATAGGAATCATGGGAACACTCTGGTGCTGGTACAATTATAACAAAAAGGCAAACAAGATTCTCGAACAGAAATAGACTCTTGGAGATTTTTGCTTTTTCCGAGAAAATCAATATTCTCTCTCCATGCCTATCAAGTCGTCCAAAAATCCTGATATCATCCGTACTGTGTCACCAAAATCCCAAGAAGAGGATATTGTCTCGGAGATTTCTCTGCGTCCTCGAAAGCTCGAAGAATACGTCGGACAGGAACAGATGAAGCAGCACCTCAAAATCGCAATAGAATCCGCAAAAATCCGCAATGAATCACTCGAACATATTCTTTTCTATGGACCTCCAGGACTTGGGAAAACCACCATCTCCACCATCATTGCACACGAGATGGGAGCACCTATCAAGAGCACAAGTGGACCAGCTATCGAGAAACAATCGGATATTATTTCTCTGCTCACGAGTCTCACGGAAGGTGAGATTCTCTTCATCGATGAGATTCACCGCCTGAAGCCGCAGATAGAAGAAATCCTCTATTCTGCAATGGAAGATTTCCAGATTGATATCATGATTGGGAATGGAACCTGAGCCACGAGCGTGAAGATGGATATTCCGAGATTCACTCTCATCGGTGCTACTACTCGCCTCTCGAGCCTCTCGAATCCGCTTCGAGACCGCTTCGGCAATGTGATGAAGCTCGACTTCTACGAGCCAACTGACCTTGCAAAAATCGTCACTCGCTCGTTCCAAATCCTCGGATTCGAGACGATTTCTCACGATGCCATCCTCTCGATTGCCGAGCGTTCTCGTGGAACTCCACGCATCGCGAACCGCTATGTGAAGATTCTTCGGGATTATGCTACTGTCGGGAAATCCATCGATACAAAAACTGAATGTGAAGCGATATTCACCGGATTCGGAGTGGATACCTATGGGCTCGATATCCTCGATCGCAAGCTTCTCTCTCATCTCATGGAATCATTCCATGGACGACCAGTCGGACTCTCGACCCTTGCCTCCGTGGTAGGTGAAGAGGTTGCAACTATCGAAGATGTCGTCGAGCCATATCTCCTCCAGATTGGCTTCATAGAGAGAACACCTCGTGGACGACAGATTACGATGAAGGGAGAAGAATATATCAATTCTTGAAGATAGAAAATTATTATGTCCAAACTCGAACAACCATCATCCCCTTCCCGAAGGGAATTTCTCAAGGGCCTCGGAGTGCTCACACTTGTTCCATGAGCTATTTCTGATGCGCTCGCGAAGGCAAATGTTCCCACTTTCCTATGACTCACGGAAAAATATGAAGAATATCAGGAAGCTTTTCTCATGGCACTCGATGAGAAAGCAAAACAAGAACTCCTATCTGCGATTCAGAAAAATAATCCAGAATTGTATCGGCATTTTGCAAACCAGAAAAACATGGAAGGACACCTTCTCCGTGTCGGATATATGGAACTCGTGTATTTCGGGAAGATTCAGAAACCACGGCATCAAATTTCTGAAAAAACTCTTGGGAAAGAAAATATTTTTTCTCCAATACGACTCGACGGAATCCGAGAAAGCAATACCCCATGACATACTTGGTACCAAGCACATCTCCCAAAACATCTCCGTACCATAGAACCATTCGACGTCATCCCAGCGGAACAAGATACTGTCGTCATCAATGGAACCTATGGTCGATTCGATAGCGGACTCTGCCGAGAACTCACATGGAATGGACGAGAAACAGGAAGAATACTCTCTATCAAGCATGGTGATTGTATCGAACTTCCTTTTGGGATACTGCAGAAATCCGAAACCACTATCAACGGAATTCCATTTCCGAAAGCAGAAATCAATCCTGCCACTTGAATTCCTCAATGTTCCAAAGTAGCTCGAACAGTAGCTAACAGTTTCGGTATATCGATTGCACATGCAGGATCAGCTCTCGATTCACTGAAACTCTATGGGAAGAATCATCCTCGTTTCACTTCTTTCGAGTCTATTCCAGAGATGATTCGTTTCGCTGATATATTCATGCGCTCGAAGAAAAATGTCACTGAAGGACATCGTGCCTTCGGTGCGCGCTATGGAAACTCTTGGATTATTTTCGATCCTCATTCTCACAATGAACCAGTACAATTATCTGGATATAAAAGAAAAAACGATATCATAGCCATTATATGAGTCTCATAAAAAATCTTGCCAAAACAGAAAAATCTCTATAATGAATCCATCTCCTTACAACCCTAGAAAATGGTCGCACAACTTGGTACGAGCACATCAACTCTTTTCCCGACGATTTCGTAAGGCTTTTTTAATATCCAAAATCCTCGCGAAATGCGGGGATTTTTTAAAAGAATGATGTTTATTCCTGATTTTGCTTCTTTATTTTTGTGAGTTTTGACTTTCTGTCGATGAAGTTTTCTTCGAAAATTGCAACTGTTTCTTAGTCTTGCAATTTTAGAAAACAAGTCGGAAACAGAATGCAAAACGAACAAACCGAAAAGAAGAAGCTTTTGGTACTTTTCACTTATGAAAAGTACACTGGAAGTTTTGTGAAAGAAATCCTGGATTCTTCGCTTTGCTCAGAATGACAGAAACAATAAATATCTTAATTTTATCCCTATGCGTCAACCAGAATTCTATGCCGCCGTGTTCGGCATCATTCGCAACAATGAAGGGAAAGTCCTAACCATAAAAAGAAAGAATACTGGATATTCGGATGGATACTACTGACTCCCTGCTGGACATATCGAGTGAATCGAAACTCCAACCGCTTCACTTCGGAGAGAAATCCTCGAAGAAGTCGGACTCGATGTGGAAGAAAAAGATATGAAATTCCTCATATCTGGACATCGCATCAGTCCTCAATCAGATGGCTCCAATCGTGTGTATTTTGATTTCTATTATGAAATTCTCCGGTATTCTGGAACTCCTATCAATGGCGAACCAGAAAAATCGGAATGAACCTACTGGATCAACTGGAAACAAGAAACAAAAATACAATTCCGCGAATATCTCGAACAAATAGAACTCGGAAATACCTACTTCGAAATCGATTATCGTCTCTAATTATGGCATCAACAAGCACTTTTGAAATCAATGACACCCTACAGATTTCCATGGAACAAGGATTTCCAGTAGAACTCGATATCGAAAAGCATATCGAAAATCCATTCAAGGGAGAAGAATTTTCTGAAAAAATCTTTTCTTTCCATGGAAAATCAGGACTTCGAAACTTTGTCGCATATCCTGTTCGTGTATTCCTTGTAGAAAATCGAAATGGAAAATGGATTTACTGGTGACTCTGTCAGATACTCGAAACTACTATCGATTATGTAGAACGGAAAACGAATGGAAAATACCGCGTCACAAAGATATTTTCTCCTGAAGAAATGAAACAAATGTTTGCACTTACCCACCAAAACCATCCTGAACAAAATTATTTTTCTTAACTTTTTTTCTTATGCGTAAATATATCATCATCGCCGTTCTCGCCGCTATCGGCATCTTCAATGCTATTGAACTCTCTATTCCTGCCTACCAATATTGGAACGGTGCGAATGCTTCTGTGCTCCAGTCACTTCCCTGCGATATCAATTCTACTCTCTCATGTAGTGGAATACTGCAAAATCCTCGCGCCATCATCTTCGCAATCGGAGATTTCAAGGTAGCATTCCCGATGATTGCACTCGTCGTCTATCCAATTCTCTTCATTATAGCACTCGTCGGATGGTTCACGAAGAAAACTTGTCCGGCAAAAACACTCACCATTCTCGCAGCTGGCGGAATCCTCTTCAATAGCTATGTCATCTATCAGGAATTTGTCGTCGGAGTATTCTGTCCACTTTGTGCTCTCTGTACCGCTATCATCATCGCGATTTTCTTCCTCGCACTATGTATCTGGAAGGGAGAAAAGTGAACTCCGAACTGAAAAGCCGACACCACGAAATAATCTAACACCATGAAAGACTTCGAAAAATGGCACATCCTGAAATCTCGGATTGACACCAAAGAGCATCGATCTCTCGTGAATGAGCGAGAAATCTGTTATGTGAGCATCGGAGAGAACATTGGCTTCGAACAAAATGGAAAAAATGAATTCTTCGAACGACCAGTTATTGTTCTAAAAAAGTTCTGAACGCAAACATTCATAGGCATTCCGCTTACGAGTAAACCTCGAGAATGAAAATTCTACTTTTCTTTCAAACATGGAGAATCTACTTCATCTGCTATACTCTCGTAGATTCGTCTCTTTGATAACAAGCGCATCGTGCGAAAGATAGGATATATCGAAACCTCGGATTTTCAGAATCTCAAATCTGCACCACTACGAAACCTCCTCTCACTATAAAAACGGTTCCCTACTTGTGTAGAGAACCTCAGGGTCCGAAGACTTTTGTACCGATAGTATATCAGAAAAATACAAAAATCAAAATTTATTTTCCTGCCCGTCTTCCGGGCGAAGACCCGGAATCCAGTTCCCTTATCTTGAATTCTTAATCTTTAATTTTGAATTATGAAATCCCTCACCCTCCTCATCCCACTCCTCTTCCTCTCATCGTGTTCGATAGACTGGAATGATGAAAAAGATACGCTATTTACAAAGAGTCTTGAGTGCTCTAAAATAGAAAAAACTCTCTTGCAAGAAAAATTAAATACCTTGAAGAATTCAGACTTAAAACCAAAAGAATCTTTTTATAGCAAAACCCATAATTCATGCTTATTTATAGCAGTGAATGAATCGACAGCCTGAAAATTTCCTGACTCCCCAGAATGAACATTATACTTATTTGATTATAATAATTCTAAAAACTTATCTGTTTGAATGCCCACAAAAGCTATAGAATTTAATGAAAAAATTCAAGAACTTAAATGAGAATAACTTAACTTTAAATTGCTATGTCTGACCCTACAATTACTGGCGCGCTAATTTGAGCCATATGAGCAATCTTAGGCATACTAATATCTATTTTTTCTCAATTTCTTTATTTTCATTTAATAGAGAAGTGAAAACTACGGAAAGAAAGAGAATTTTCCTTTCTAAAAGAATCTTTCTTTCAGAAACAAGAAAAATGTTTTGAACTACTTACATTAACAGATGAAATCCTTATAAAATTAAAAAATAAACCTTCGATAGATGTAGAATCCTTTGCGGAAAACATTAAACTAAAATATATCCTATTTAATACCACACTGTCTTATTTACCAGATCTTAAGAAAGACATAGAATCTTATTGAACAAATACAAGTATCATTGAAAGAGTATTGCAACTTTCCAATCTATTAAACATAGAGGATAATACTCCATTAGCACATATTCAAAGAAAGAATTTAGATGAACTATTAGAATCTTATGGAAAAGAATATGAAGAAACTCATGATACTCTAAGACAGATAATTTCTACTTATTTAATTCAAGAACAGCAATTACTACTTAATATTTAATCTTATGAACCTCTCTACTCGCCGCCACTCTCTCTCCCACATCATGGCCCAAGCTACTCGCATGGTCATGGGTGCCAATGCCAAGCTCGCTATCGGACCAGATGTCGATAACGGTTGGTATTATGATATCGACTTCGGTGATGTCACGCTCGAAGAATCCAAGCTCAAGGAAATCGAGAAAAAGATGCGCGGTATTGTCCGTGAAGGACAAGAGTTTCGTCAGTTTTCTCTCTCTGTCGCGGATGCGAAAGTATTTCTCGAGAGCCTCGGCGAAGACTACAAGCTCGAGATGGTCACTGATCTTGCTGCGAAGGGTGAGACAGTGATTTCTTTCTACGCCAATATCGGGAAGTTCCAGAATCCTGTGTACAAGGATTTTGCATTTCTCGGAGAATTCTCGACTGCAACCTTCATCGATATGTGTAGCGGGCCTCACGTGCAGTTCACGAACGAGATTCCAGAAGACTCATTCCAGCTCGACAAGATAGCAGGTGCATACTGGCGGGGGGATGCAAAGAACAAGCAACTCACTCGTATCTATGGACTCGGATTCGAGACGAAGACTGAGCTCGATGCCTACACGACGATGATGGAAGAAGCAAAAAAGCGCGACCACCGTATCCTCGGAAAGAAGCTGAAGCTTTTTACTATCTCTGACCTTGTTGGTTCTGGACTCCCACTCATCCAACCGAATGGGATGATCATGCGCAAGGCTATCGAAGAATACCTCTGGCAACTTCACCAGGACAAGGGATACGACCGCGTCTGGACTCCACACCTCGCGAAGGAGGATCTCTATGTCACTTCAGGACATGCAGGACACTACCTCGAAGATATGTTCTCCGTCTACGGAGGAACCAGTAAGGAGAAGTTCCACTTGAAGCCAATGAACTGTCCTCATCATATGCAGATATTTGCGGACAATCAGTTCTCCTACCGTGACATGCCAGTTCGTTATTTCGAGCCAGCAACCGTCTACCGTGACGAGAAAACCGGGCAACTCTCTGGACTCACTCGTGTTCGCTCCATCACTCAGGACGATGGTCACCTCTTCTGTCGTGTATCGCAAATCAAGGATGAGGTAAGTACCATCGTGGGAATTATCCGCCAATTTTACACGACATTTGGACTCATGGATGGATACTGGGTATCACTCTCCGTGCGTGACCCACAGAATCCGAGCAAGTACCTCGGAAGCGATGAAGTCTGGCAGACAGCTGAAGGCGCGCTCGAAGATGCCGCGAAAGCCAACGGACTCAACTACAAGCGTATGGAAGGAGAAGCAGCATTCTATGGACCAAAGCTCGACTTCATGTTCAAGGATGCTATCGGACGTGAGTGGCAACTCGCCACTATCCAGTGTGACTTCAATCTTCCGAACCGTTTCGAACTCAAGTTCACGAACGAAAAAGGTGAAGAAGAACGTCCAGTCGTCATCCACCGCGCTATCTCTGGTAGTCTTGAGCGATTCATGGGAATCATGATTGAGCACTTCGCTGGAACCTTTCCTCTCTGGATTGCACCAGAACAGGTTCGCATCATCCCCGTCGGAGAATCATTCGTTGCCTATGGAGATGAGGTCTACAAGGAACTCCGTGCATCAGGAATCCGTGTGAAGCTCGACAGTTCGAACGATTCACTCGGCAAAAAGATCCGAAATGCAGAGACAGATCATGTGAACTACATTCTCGTTATCGGTGAACAAGAGATGAATGCTCGTAGTGTTGCAGTCCGCAACTACAAGACCAAGGCACAATCTACAGAATCCCTCGAAGAGTTCACTCTGAGAATCGTCGAAGAAGTGAAGAATAAGAATTTATAATCCTGTATTTAGAAAAAATCCCTAGGAAATTCTGAGGATTTTTTCTTTTCATCCATCGAAAAAAGAATACAATCCGTATAGAATTTTATTTTTCATCTGAATATGGAAAATTTTCTTTCACTCATGCTTGCCCCTCTGAATCATTGGGGAATCCTTATTTTTGGAATGTTCGTTTTCTTCGTTCTCGGATGGTTCTGGTACAATCCGATCGGATATATCGGGAGAAAATGGATGGAACTCAATCACCTCGAAAAGCCGAAACCAGAAGATATGCCAAAACCCCATGAATTCGTGGTAATGCTCATAATGCAACTTTTTATGGGATTCTCTGTCACATGGATTGTGATGATTCTCTGGCTTCTCGTTGCTATTACACTTACTCCCCTTTTCGCGACACTTTTCGTGGTGAAAATATATATGGGATTTGTATTCATCAAAGATCTTGGACATTGGTATTTCGAACAAAAACCATTCACACTTGTACTCATTGGCATCGGTTATTGGCTCGTGGGAATTCTTGCACTGTGTGGATTTCTCACTTTTTTCCTCTAGTTCTCCTTGCAAAATCCTGATAAAACTATACAAACGAATCATTCAACTGATTCGTTTTTTATGACTCCTCTATTTCCAGAAAATTATCCTGAAGAATACAAAACGGGGAAAGTGAATTTCTTTGGTCGAGATTTCGTCGTGACTCCTGATGTTCTGATTCCGAGGCTTGAGACCGAGTGACTCGTTCGTCGAGCAAGACAACTCCTACAATGAACGTACAAAAAACAGATGATAGCAACTGATGGGGAGTCTGAGGGGTGGAAACTGTTTGAGTCTGATGATAGCAAGAAACCGCTGAGCGAAGCGAACGAGTTTTTTCACCCCTCAGAACCTTTTGGTACTTTTCAGTTATGAAAAGTACATGCTATCCCCAAAAACCAAAAACTAATTATCGTCGACATTGGTTGTGGATCAGGTATCATCGGAACTTCTGTTGCAGATCTTGCCGACGAAGTCATATTTCTCGATATTTCCCCTGCAGCACTTTGAATCGCAGAGAAAAATTTCCGCACCCATTTTCCAGACAAAAAAGCACAATTCATTGTCTCTGATTTGCTCGAGAATCTTCCTGATAGCATCAAAAATTCAGAATCAAAAGTCTTATTTCTCACCAATCTTCCCTATATCAAGGATGAAGACTGGATACATATGAGCGAAGATACGGTTCATGAGCCAAAACTCGCACTCTTCGGTGGAGAAAAAACGGGTTTCGAACTGTATGAACGCCTCTTCGAGCAGCTTTCTCACCTCCTCGCCAACCAACTATCCAACTATCCAACTATCCAACTGTTATTCGAATTCGGATTCGACCAACGTGAAGTTGCAGAATCAGTCATGCAACAATATCCGAACTGGAATTATGAGTTTTTCGCTGACTATGCAGGCATCGAGCGATTCGGAGAAATCATATTCTAAATTCGACGAAAAGAAGTATACGTTCTCACTTGCAAAATGGGGCTTTTTTCATACTCTGGAAGCACTCTAAATTTCTTCATCTTGCTTAAAAGAACTCTTTCATTTATCGCGAAATTTCTCGCTATAATACTTACTATTCTCACGCTTGGAATCATCATCATATCATTCATCAAACCTGACTGGATAGAGACGGGAATCATATGGATTGGCGAGTTAATAGAAACTCTCGGATACTGGAATTATCTGATTGCCTTTTCTTCCGCATGTCTCGAATCTCTTCCATTTATCGGAACAGCAATTCCAGGGATGAATATTATGATTCTTGTCTGAGGTTTTTGGGCAAAAGATCATTTCGCATTCACGATTATCGCAGCAATCATCGGCGCTATGCTCGGAAATTATATTGGCTATTGGATCGGGAAATATTTCGGAAAGGAATTCATCGAGAGATACGGTGACTGGTTCGGACTCGGAAAAACAGAAGAGAAAATCCTCGTGAAACAGATCGAGAAAAACGGGTTCTGGTATATCGTACTCGGGAAATTCCACAACTTCACCCGCTCTTTTGTCCCATTCATCGCTGGAAGTGCTGGCATGCTCGAGCGGAATTTTTGGCTCTACAATATGATTGGTTCTATCATCTGGGCTGCGAGCATCAATATGCTCGGAATCTTCTTTATCGATAATTACAAAATGATTCTCGATCGACTCGGAACCGTGATGCTTGTATTTTTTGTAGGAATTATGTTGTATTTCTATTTCTTCAAGAAAGAATTGCTCGTGACCTATATCCGTGACAAACAAAGTGAAATAGACGCAAAAGTGAAAAAATAATCTTTCTCGAAATTCCCTTACCTGATACTATGTCTTTTTCTTTTGAAATCATCATTCTTTTTCTCGCCTCTTGTATTCTCTCTCCACTGATACTTTCAGGATGTTCTTATTTCTTGAGAAAATGGACACTCCTCGATCGTCCACACCTCTACAAGTCAGAACAAGGACGTGATCCTGTACCCTATGGAGCAGGCATAAGCATTCTTCTGACACTTCTTGTATTTTTTCCGATACTCTATGGAATCGTCGACTTCACGCCGATTCTCGAGCATAGGCTCCATATTATCATCGTACTTGCGATATTCATAGCGATTATTTCTTTTCTCGATGATATGGATACTATCGGGAAAAGTCCTATCAGAATTCCGCCGATATTTCGACTTCTGATGCAGATTGGTGTTGGGATGATCATCGGACTCACAAGTATAAAAATCTCATACGTGAGTAATATATTTGGTGGAGTACTCAACCTCACGGATTATTATTTCGATTTTGCCGTGAATGGGATGCAGATTACTGTATACTATATTCCACTTCTCGTGACGACATTCTGGTATGTGCTAGTGTTCAATAGTGTGAACTTCTCAGACGGTATTCCTGGGCTGACTGGAGGATTCGCGCTCATATCGTTCATCATCCTCGCTGGACTCGCACTCAAGCTCTATATCACTGAGACTTCTCTTGCCAGTCAGGAGAATTCCCGTTTCCTTCTCACGCTGCTCGTTATCATCATTCCTGCGACGTTTTTCCTCACACGGGCTGATATATCGAGAAAAGTGATTATGGGAGATTCTGGAACAATTATGCTCGCTTTCTTTATCGCCACTTTCGCGATTGTCGCTGGCGGGAAAATCGCTACTGCTGTCTCTGTTCTCGGAATCTATCTCATTGATCTCGTCTATGTGGTCACGAACCGCATCCTAAAAGGAAAAAATCCGCTCAAATGAGAACAATCCACCCATCTTCATTTTCGTCTCATGGAACTCGGATTATCGAAAAGTCAGATTCGGACGATTATTTTTTCTCTCACGGCGATTTTTGGAGTCTCTGCAATATTCCTCTCGACTATAGGAAAGACAATTCTCTTGGTCATTATTGCTATCATCACTATTTTCCTCACAGAGATTCTCACAATCGTTCGGAAGAAATAAATTGTCAATGGTTTTTCTTTTGATTTTTTGAAGATTTCTCTGTATACTTTGTATGTATTATTTTTATATATGAAACAAGAAATTTCTCTCAATTCCCTCTACGAACTTCTCTCGAACTTCATCGTAAAACAAGAAGCTTTCAATGCCAAACAAGAAGTTCATAATAATAAAACGGATGCGAATTTTGCAAGTATTCGAGAAGATCTCTCTGATTTCCGTCGCGAAGAGAAAGCGAATCATAATCTTTCTCATCGCATGATTATGCAAGCATTCGAGGGTATCAGTGACATTCGAGCCGAGCTCGATGATGAAGATGCACCATGGAAACCAAAGAAGAAGTAATCCAAAAAATTCCTCGTAAATACGAGGAATTTTTCTTATGCATTGAATCGTTCTTCTACTTTCGCCCAATTCACCACATGCCAGAAATTCTCGAGATATTTCGCACGAGCATTGCGATAGTCGATATAGTATGCATGTTCCCAGATATCGCAGGTCAGAAGTGGTGTGTCCCCTGTCGTGAGTGGAGTTGCTGCATTCGATGTCGAGACAATATCGAGTGTTCCATCAGATTTCTTCACGAGCCAAGTCCACCCAGAACCGAAATTCGCTAGCGCTGCCTTATTGAACTCAGCAACGAATCCCATACCATCCCCCCATTTCAGAGATATAGCATCATAGAGAGGACTCTCGCCTGGTTTTGGAGACTCTTTTGGCATATTCTCAACTGACGTAAGTGTTTCAAAGTAGAATGTATGATTCCAGATTTGTGCAGCATTATTGAAGATTCCTCCTGCTGGCGCTTTTCGGATGATTTCTTCGAGTGAGAGATTCTCATACTCCGTTCCAGGAATGAGCTTATTCAGGTTATCGACGTAGGTCTGGTGATGTTTTCCATGATGGAACTGAAGTGTCTCCTCACTGATATATGGCGCAAGTGCATTCATCGCATATGGGAGAGTTGGGAGTGTGTGTGTCATAATTTATTACTTTAGAATTTAAAATCGAATTTGATTATACCGATTCTCTCAGAAATTCAAATCTTTATGAGAATGAGTTTCGTTATAAAAAGTAATAATATTTATTTGACAAGTATTGGTAAAAATATATATTCATCAAGTTGATGAAACGCGGTGCGAGATAGTCTTCTTGCTGCCTAGTCTGGATTGTATGGGAACAATCATAGATACTCCAATCGGAGCGAGATTCAACAGAGGAGAAACCCATGACCATGAAAGACCAAAAAGTCCCGACTTCCGCCGGAAAATCCGGTGTTCAAGCGATGAAATACGTAGAGCGGGGCGGGGCGACTCATCATCGCGAGGATCGCAAGTCTGCAGAACAGCGTGGCCGGCGTGCCCCTGCTGACGCACAGAAACGGTGGGCAACCACTGCCCACTTTACAACCGCCTGAGAGGAGGTGACCTGGTTTTCCAGGATCTCTACCTGTACCAAAAAGTGCAGGAAGGTAAGCACATTGCGAGAAGTCGCTGATGGGCTTACCCCACGAATAAAAGCCCCGCATTACGCGTGGGCTTTTTTCTTGCCTTTTCCACCTATTTTCATATCCTCTCTGTAAAAACTATCATACTGTAATTCTATAAATCCAATCCATGATTCTCGACTGACGCCTCGTTGCCTCCACTATTCTCGAAAATATCAAGAACGAGATTACTTTCTCTGAAAATGGACAGAAACCCATGCTCGCTGTTGTGCTTGTGGGTGAAAATCCTGCGAGTCTTTCCTATGTTCGGATGAAGGAGAAGCGCGCGCGCGAAGTGGGAATGGGCTTTTGACTCTATCAATTTCCCGTGACGATCGATCAGGCAACACTCGAAGAAGAAGTGCGCAGTCTTTCTCAGAATGAGAAGATTCATGGCATCATCGTCCAAGCACCGCTTCCTTCTCATATCGACCGCTATGCTGTCACGGAATGCATCGATCCTGCCAAGGATGTGGACGGATTCACAAAAACGCAGATTGGAAACATGTTCCTCGGGCATGATGGACTCTGGAGCTGTACTCCGAAAGGAATTATGACCCTTCTCTCCTACTACAAGATCGATGTACAAGGCAAAAACGTAGTAGTTATCGGTCGATCGAATATTGTGGGAAAGCCTATGGCGCTCATGCTTATCAATGCATGAGCAACGGTCACGAGCTGTAATAGTAGTACAAAGAATCTCGCGGAAATCACAAGAAAAGCAGATATCATCATCTCTGCTGTCGGTCACCCTGGACTCATCACCCGAGATATGGTCACTCCAAAAAGTATCATCATTGATGTTGGTTCGACGTTCGTCGATGGACATGGAGTGGGCGATGTAGATTTCGAATCACTTCGCGACTCTGTGAGTGCTATCACGCCAGTTCCTGGAGGTGTCGGCCCTATGACTGTTGCAACACTTATCGAGAATACATGGAAGGCGTATTCTCTACAAAAATAATCCCAATTGGGATTATTTTCTTATGCAGAATTCCGACTCGATTCACCTCCGAATTTCCTATCTGCTCTGCCATACGCAATCAGCATCCGACGAAATGCTTTCTCTCGAAAATCGAGCCAACTTCCAGGAAATTGGTAAATCTCAGCATAGTCAGCATATGGGAAAAATCCTGAAGTACGAACAGTTCCATCATTCCCTGATCCTGTCCGAACAAGGATATCCAGATCACCGAGTTTCTGATGAGATTCTACATTGCTCGCAAATTGTTCTTCTGTTGCAATTCGATCAATATATGCTCGTATTTCTTCTTCCGAGGCATTGTGAGGAAAATCTGATCTTTGTACTATCTGGAACATACTTGCGCGATGTGCCCAATGAATCTCATCACGTCCACCATAAGCGAGGATCATAGCAGTAGTCATTCTCGTATTGTGACTTGTCTGAACAACTGCACTATCAAGCGCTTCCAAGACAGAACCGGGAAGATCTCCAGAAGAAAGTTGTGCAAGTTTCTCCCGATTCCCAACTACTTCAATACGTATTCATGACTCTTGAGCCTCCTGTGCCATTCGGGCTGTTTCTTTTTCGATAATCTCATAGATAACCTGGAGCTCTGCTTGCGGTCGCTTCTCGATATTATCAGTCGAAAGTCACCAGAACGAGGCAACTTGCACTTTATATTTGAGACACAAGTCAATCACTTTCCGCATTCGTTCATATCCTGCAATATACCCCAGTCAACCAGGAAAATTCAAGTCTATCTCATATGTATGACCAAAGGGAGTGATAATCCGATAGAAATTCTTGTGAGTAGTAATTGTATATCATGCAAGATCAGGGTTCTGTGAAAGGTAATGAATCACTTTTTCATTTCACAAAGAAGCTAACTGCTTCATTGGTGTACGATTCCCATCCATAATAAAACCAATATGTCTTGGAATCTCTGTGATAGCTGAATCTGGTGTGACAATAAAGTTATATGTATTTTTGAGTCATTGAAGTATATTCATGTGTTCGGGAAATGTTGAAAAATTTTATATATAATAAAGAAATTCACAAAAAGTCAATTCCATTTCTCACAACAAAAAAATCCCCAGGAAAACCTGAGGATTGTTCGATACAAAGACTATCTCTCTTCGCGTGGACGAGCTTCGTTCACAGCGAGTTGACGACCCATAATATCCTTACCGTTCATCTCAGCGATGACAGTCTCGAGATCTGCTTCGTCTACATCGACGAAACAAAAACCCTTCTTGCGTCCTGTCTCACGATCAGTAGGCCAGAAAAAATCAGCAACTGGAGCAACTGCTTCAAAAGCAGCACGGAGCTCCTCACCGTCAATACGGAATGGAACATTCCCAACGAATAGGCGTTTTGTAGCCATATAAGAAAAAGAGTAGAAAATAAATTGCCGCGACCTCTCTTTGACTTCTATGAGCACAAAAAGGATACAATTCGACGAACACATTATATAGATATTTATAGAAATGCAAACAAGAAAAAACTCAGAGCATTATCCTGAGTTTTTTCTATATAATATTTATACTAATCAACATAGATATATCCATCGATTGATTCATCATCACGAGGAATCTTTCGGATAGTGACTTCATTCAATGAACGATAGTTCATATCTTTCACGATGACATAATCATCTGTCACATCAGCCACGATACCCACATGTCCATAGTAGCGATTATATCCTCGACCACTGAATTGGATGATAGCACCAGGAACTGGTGTCTGACCTGTTTTTATTCCAGCAGCCTTCGCGTTTTTCATCCATTGATTCGCATTCCCACGCCATGTAACCGTCTTGTGTTGAGCAACATACCACGTACAGTTTCCCCATGCAAATCCACGAGAGAGTCCAGTATATTTCACTGTATAACGTGACTTGAGTCCGTTTACCACAGTGGACGATGGAGTTGTATTTTCATTTTTTACTTCCGTCTGTTTTGGTGTAGTTGTTTTCTTTGGTTCTGGAACTTTCCCCACTTCCGTCTGTTTTGCGACCTTCTTGGGAGCGGCACCCGGAATCATAAGATCCATTCCTTTTCGAATAGAAGCTGCATCACGAAGATTATTCACACGAACGATATCATCCGCATCGACATCATAACGTGACGCAATCTCAGAAATAGTATCACCAGCAACTACCCTATGCATCACTCCAGAAACTGGAGGAACCAGAAGGGACATGCCAACAGAGAGTGTATCTGTTGCTTCCATATCATTTGCCCAAAGAATCGTATCGGTACTTACTCCATATCTTGCTGCAATTTTTGCAATCGTATCACCTGATTGAACTACATACTTCTCTGAACTTGCTGATTTCTTGATAGTATTTGTACCTCCATCATTCACATCTTCTCTCGAAGCAATAGGACTCGAAACATCGAAATCTGTACTGATAAAACCATTTTCTGTGACGTATGCTGGCATTTCTTCATCATCATTGTATGCCGTGATAATCGTTGACTCATCATAATCCGCCGCTGCACTATAGTCAGAACCAAGTACAGAAAGCGAAGGATAGATTGGCATGAGTATAACCATGCCGAGTGTGAACCATTTAAACTTCCGAAACGTTTCCCAAGCAGAATAAGCTTTATGATTATTCCGATTTGCTCGTTCGAGACGAGCTCGAAGATTCAAGTATGGTGACATTACATATTTTTAGGAATAAATGTGTAGGGGCAAAGTCGAAGAATTTCTCCGCTTCACCCAGTACACTACGCTATAGAAACAACTTGAAGTCGAGTCTTCATAGCGCGAAATCCGCGAGTTCGTGTATGACGTTTTTTTGGAATAATTTTGAATACACGAATCTTTTCATCCTTGAAATTCTCTACAACAGAGAAAGTTACCTTTGAACCATCAACTGTAGGAGTTCCAACCTGAACTTTCTTCCCTTCAGCATCAGCAAGGAGAAGTGCTGAAGTCTCGAGAGTTGCACCAACTTCGAGATTCTGGTTGTCGACATCAATCGTCTGACCTTTTTCTACAGTGTACTGCTTTCCACCGATTTCTACGATAGCAATCATATAAATGATAATAAGTTATGCTTATATAAGGGTCTGCGATGCAGATCTTGTTTCCTTATAACAAAGCGAGATAAAAAAGGATTTTTTCGAATCCAAGTCTAAAATACAAAGAATTTGTTTCCTAGACTCGAATGCGGAGCATTATACGCAGAGACTATTTATTATCAAGAGTTTTTCTCCCTAGAATTTTTCTCAATATTTCCTGGATTCAGAATTTATCATTTATAATTTTGAATTTATAATTATTTTTATGGCTGGGGTAGTAGGATTCGAACCTACGCATGGCGGAGTCAAAGTCCGCTGCCTTACCGCTTGGCGATACCCCAATACAATGAATAGGAAAAGCTGGAAACAAAAAAGTGGAAGGGGTAGTCATCAAGTATTCGAAGTACTTATGACAGATTCAATTCCTCTTTTATCGTTTGGCGATATCCCAATAAAGAGAGAAAACCTCGCGGATTATAGTGAAAAATGAGAAAAGTCAAAACTTTTAGATTCCATTCTCTGGAACTTCCAGAAAAGGAACAGAAATCGAAAAAAGATAAATGTCAAGGAATGGAAGAAAACCATAAACATATCCATCATATCATTTGACTTTATGGGAAATATTATATACTGACAAAATATTAATTTAATTAGTGATATGTTTTCTATAAAGAATGGAGTAGCAACTTTTGTATGAATTGGATGAATAATAGTATGAACCACCGTAGTATCTCTTTCTGAAAAGTGATACCCCATAGAAGAAACCACTCAGGCAAGTTGTTCGAGAATTCTCGGTGGAGAAAAGATAAGTGCCAATGACTGGAAGAATACAGTAGAAATCTTCTATAAAAATAAGAATGAACAAGTGATTGTCCGTGATATACTAGCATGGCAGATGCTTCTGAGCAATCTGGAACCAGAGGATCCACTGTATCACGAATGGCAATGAATAAAAATAAGACAAGAACAAGAAACAAAGACTATCAATGATGATGACACAAATGAAGTCCGTACCATTGCACTCAAACAATTATGAGAACTTTTTGATATCTGATTTAGAGCATATCCACAATACAGGCAACAATTTTGCATGAAAAATATGATGTAGTAGATTTTATACATATATCTTGCCCTTCGGGGCATTTTTCATATATTGGGAATACTTAAACACATATCGTATGCCTCCATCAAAACTCTCTGTAGAACTCCTCGTCGATATCGCAAATGTCGGACGCCATGGAGAAATCATCGAAGTCTCCACTTCTCAGGCTCGCAACTACCTCATCCCGAAAAAACTCGCTCGTGAAGTCACTCCAGAACGCATCAAGCAGATTGAAATCGACAAAAAACGAAGTGCTGACCAGGCACGCATGCGCCTCGAGCAAGCATTCGATATACAGAAACAACTCGACGGACAAACACTCGAGTTCACTCTCAAGGGAAAAGGAAATAAGGTCTTCGGATGACTCGGAGAACATGAGGTCGGAACTCGTATCAAACAAAAATTCGGTATCGATTTCGAGAAAAAAGACATCAAGCTTCCAAACAAAACGCATATCAAAACGGCGGGTTCCCACATGGTATATCTCCATATCACTCGTGACACGCTCGCGAAAGTATTTATAAATGTCACTATTGATGAATAAAACCTATCTCAGCATCGACTATGGAACGAAGAAAACATGACTCGCCTATTCGGTTGGGTCATTTGTTTTCGGATACAAAACTATTCCGACGAACGAACTCTCTACACATATCGAGGAACTCATCCGAGAAAAAAATATCACCGATATCGTCATCGGAATGCCGTATAATATCGATGGAAGTATGTCGAAACACGGAAAACGTGTGGAACAATTCGCGAAAGAACTCGAAAAGAAAACACTACTTCCCATCCATCTTCATGACGAACGACTCACCTCAAGCGAAGCAAGAATCACCTTCGACGAAACGGGATTCGACGGAGATGTCGATATCGAGAGTGCGCGACTCATTCTCGAAGATTTTCTCGAATCAGAAAAAAAGTAATCGCAAACATTTGCGTTATAAAAAATTTCACTATAATCCGCATCTCAATTATTTTTCTCCTACAAAATTCTAATCTATTTTCTTATGTCTATCGCTCGTATCACAGAATCTCGCAAACGCTTCGTCGAACTTCTCGGTCAATCTCCGCGTATCACCTTCACCGATCTGAAGAAGGAACTCGTCGGAAAGAAATGACAACCAGGAATGAATCTTGCGACGCTCTATCGTATCGTCGATGCATTTCGTGATCAGGGACTCATCCATGAGATGACGATTGCTTGAGAGCGTGTGATTTTCCCTTGCCAATGCGATCACGCAGAAAAAGATGACGCTATCACTATTAGCTTCTGCGAGAATTGTGGTGCTATCTACGATGTCCATACCAAGCTCGCGAGTCCATATATTTCGAGTATCACGTATGCACATATGAAGTCTTGCAATGCCTGTGTTCTTCATTAAAAAAATTTATTATTTCTCTCCATAAAATATGTCACTCGAACAATTCTCCCTCATCGTCGGAATCTGTCTCGTTATCGGGCAAGCAATATTCATTCTCGGATGGTTTTTGTTTGCGGTTTCCAGCAAATTCCGAACGTGGATTTCTGGACTTTTCTCGCGCCAAGTCTGGACATTCCTCACCCTTCTCCTCATCGTCGGCTCTATCGGATGAAGCCTCATCTACTCGAATATCTATGAGCTCGCTGTCTGCGAATTCTGCTGGTATCAGCGCATGGCTATCTATCCACAGGCCATCATCCTCGTAGTCGCGCTCTGGAAAAAAGAATATATTTCTGGAATCGTCAGTTCACTTGTTCTCTCAAGTATTGGAATCGTTCTCGCGGCATATCAATATAGTCTCAATGTCCGAAAAATGCTCCATCCTGACACATTTTTCGCACCATGTGATGCAAGTGGAATCTCTTGTGCGGATGTTCCTATCGTGATTTTCGGCTATATCACGATCCCATTCATGACGATAGCGATTCTCCTCCTCTCAATGACGACACTCTACTTCGCACTGAAGACGAAGAAGATATAACAAAATTTGCATTTGCAAAAAAATGCATATTATATGCGGGTAACTCCCGCTTTTTATGATGTCCACAATTCACCAGCGCCACATCCTCGCATTTTTCGCAGAGAAGAAAATGCTCTCTTTTTCTGAACTCAAGACTCAGTTCATCGAGACGAAAGAGATGAATCAGACAACACTCTATCGTATCCTGGAACGATTTCTCGAAACTGGAAAAATCCACAAGGCAGAACTCAAGTGAGAAAAATATTTCGTCCTCTGTGAATGTCACAAAGAACAAGAAGAAGGAATAAAACTCCAATGCTGTAACCAGTGTCATTCTATCCAAGAACAGCACTTCCCGCTCGCACCCGATGCACTCCGAAGCGAGACGGTCGAATATCTGAAGTGTTGCGAAAAATGCAGATAACAGCGATCTAATTTTGAATTTTATATCTCGAATTTTAATCCCTCTATGATTCCTATCACCATTATTACCTGATTTCTCGGCAGTGGCAAAACCACGCTCCTGAATCATATCCTCACCTGAGATCACGGACTCCGGATTGCCGTTGTCGAGAATGAATTCGGCGAAACCAGTATCGATTCCAATCTCATCGAACGTTCGACCGAAGAGCTCATCGAGGTCTCGAACGGTTGCATGTGTTGTGTCGTGCGCAAGGATTGGATGGATGCTATCGAACGTCTTCTCGACTCAGGGAAACAAATCGATGCTATCATCATCGAAGCATCGGGTGCGAGCGAGCCACTTCCGATTGCGCAGTCATTTCTCATGAATGATATGTGAGGTCGCGTGAAGCTCGACTCTATCATCTGTCTCGTCGATGCACTGAACTATGAACACCTCTTGCAGGCGCATCCAGATATTGCGCTCGATCAGCTCGAATTCGCCGATTTCGTAGTACTCAACAAGTGTGATCTCATCGATAGCGAAAAGAAAAAACTCCTCCATACACTCATCCGCCGAGTAAATGCGTTCGCGCCGATTATCGAGGCAAGTCATGGAAAAGTCGATATCGATCTCCTCCTCTCGACGGGACGATTCAGCATGGAGAATCTTCGTGAAGAGAAAAAAGGACACGTGCATGGACACGAGAATCTCCAGGTTTTCTCCTACGTACCGAATGGAAAATTCAAAGCAAAAGAACTCGACGCTTTTCTCGAAGATCTCACCACTGACTGTTATCGGATAAAAGGATTCGTGGAGTTCACCGAACGCCCGAATGAGTGGTGGCTCATCCAGAAGGCTGGAGCCCGATTCACGATGGATCCATGGACTGGAGCAATCCCAGCAGAATCCCGCATCGTCTTCATCGGGAAAGATATGGATGAATCTCTCATCCGGAAACTCCTCGATGAAACGACAGAAAATGGACGGTCGGTTTTGTTTGTGACATAAAAAAAGACTCACCCCGGAGGATAAGTCAAAAGATTTCCTACCCTCTGCTTGCATCGCACGTGGCGATGGTTTGTCAAAGAGTGAGGGTAACCCAATCCAGAACCTTGAGGAGATGCAAAAGCATGAAAAGCCATGCACCTCCCGTCAATCCAAAAAGTACTGAGAAGAATGTCGACCTATCCGTAATCACTTTGGTAAGGTTCCAAAGCGTACAGACAAAGAAAAAAATCGTAAAGAATCCGAACAGATTATGGCTCACGATTACCTCCAAGGCTGATTGATGACAAATAAATCATATAAATTCCTCTCTCTCTGTCAAGACATTTTCTATTTCTTATGAATAATACTATATAATTTCCTATTTTCCTTTGTCATTCCGTAGGAATCCATTTTTCCCCGCAATTATGAAAAATGGATAATCAAAATCTCTTAAGATGAGCTCAAAAAAGGGATGTCTCCGACATGACAAAAAAAGAAACCACAGAAGCTCTAGATTCCCACCTACGCAGGAATGACAAAAACTGTTCCCTAATTGTTCATTATTAATTGTTCATTATTCATTGATTTATGTTTCTTCCTCTCCTCATTCTCACATCTATCTCTGCAACTGGACTTCTTCTCTATTCTTTCAGACGAGTCAATCCCACTATCCTCAATCTCCTCATCGCACTCGGAGCGGGATCGATGCTTGCTGTATCTCTCGTTCATATTCTCCCCGAATCACTCGAACAGACAGAACTGGCGATTTACGCATTTCTCGCAGGCTTCATCCTCATCTATATTATCGAAGAACTGCTCACGCCACACTATCACGATCATATACACGGAGATCATAGTCATGAGGATCCGCACGAACACTATGATCATGTAGCGGTGATTTCCTTTATTGCGATTTTTGCTCATACGATCCTCGATGGACTCGGTATTCGTGCTGGAATGGGACTCTCAGAAGTTGCTGGATATGCGATTCTCTTCGGGGTTGGTATTCACCAGATTCCTGTCTCACTTTCCCTCGCAGCGATTTTCCGAGAATCCAAACTCCAGAAATCCACCCAAATTACCCTCCTCGGACTCTTTGCACTCGCAGCTCCAACAGGATATTTTCTCTCTGATATTGTACTCTCGAATGTGGATGAAACTATCACCGGACTTGCTGCAGCATTCGCTGGTGGTTCACTTCTCTATGTTGCCACTGCTGACCTTCTTCCGATGATCCACGCACAATCGAAGAAGAAATATGCCACCATAATAATATTTCTCATTGGATGCAGTCTCATGACCTGGCTCGCGAGCCATCACCATACTGAATGAGATACTATGATGCATGAACTCTCTCATCAAAAATAAAATCCCCAATGGGGATTATTTTCTCATATTTGTGAGTCGTGCGAGTGGATAAGTGAGTGTCTGCATACCATATGCATACGCATTGTGTTGATATTGCTGACCGAACACGACAAGTACTCTATCCGTCAGAATGAATGACTGATAATGCAATATATCGGTTGTACCATCACGAATCCAAGATTTCTCATCTGCAGTGAGTGTCTGTTCGAGTGCAGCAGAGAGCTTATTTCGGATACGCATCTGCCATACTGGAGAAAGCCTGTGAACCAATTTCTTGGTATCATAGAAATCTCAGAGCGTGTATGTCTTACCAGTAATATTATCGATCACGAGACCGATGCGAGCACTTGATCCGTGAGCTCCACCTGTGAACTGATATGTTTCCATCAGAAGTGATGTGAATCCTGTATTGGAATAGATTTTCTTCACATTGATATCATATTCCCAATTCGCAGGATTCTGACCTTCTCCCATTCCAGAGAAGTCCACGACCTCAAAATCCGTCGGAAGATAGCTCTTAATCTTCGCATCAAGGGTATTCGCGACAGGCGTTGGAAGCCCTGCAGGAATCTCGATATTCACCCGAGATCCATCAGGATTCAGATATGATTGCGCGGCTGCAGTATCGACGACGATAGCACCGAGAAAAAAGAAAAAACAAAAAATCAGAAATTTACGCATAAAAAGAATTTTAGAATATACGGGTAGTATATGAATCGTGAACCGAAAGTAAAATTTGCAAAAGAAAAAAAAGACTCTAATATTCAGAAAGTAATTTTTGGTTATGTTCAAACTCCCAACAACCGCATCTTTTGGAATCCGATTCGCGCTCGTTATGTCGCTTTTTCTCGCGATTATCAAAGCTATTATCGGATTCCTCTCAGGAAGTCTCGCGATTCTCGGTTCTGCGCTCGATTCTCTCATGGATATGTTCGTCTCGGGAGTGAATGTCATAGCACTGAAGCTCTCAGAGAAAGAACACAGTCACACATACGCATATGGACTCGGGAAAGTACAATGATTTGCTGCGATTTTCGAATGACTGGTGGTGTTTGCATCAGGAGCATTTCTGACATACAACGGCGTGATGAATTTTCTCGCACACAAGTGACCAGAAGTTGCATCTCTAGAAATCATCACGATGATTGTCGCCATGCTCGGAACTGGAGCTATTATGTGGAATTTCTTGCGCATTAGCCGAGTCACCAATTCCCTTCTGATTCGGTCTGATGCGCTTCATTATTCTTCGGATCTCTTCATGAATGGAGGAATCCTTCTTGCCCTTCTCGCGAGCAAATTCTTCGGGCTCTGGTGGTGTGATGCGGTTTTCGCTATCGGTATCGGACTCTGGATCATACGGAATGCTCTGCCAATTATCTGGAGTGGTATCCTGATGCTCCTCGATCGTGCGCTCGATGCCGAATCTATACAGAAAATCGGGAAATTCATCATGGAAGAAAAAGGCGTAGAAGATTTTCACTATCTGAAAACTCGCACTTCCGGAGATCATACATTCATCGAAGCACATATTGTTTTCGCGGACAAAAATATTCTCCTCAGAGAGGCACATGATATTTCTGAAGCGATCGAATCGAAAGTAATGGCAGCTTTCCCTGGTTCAACTGTTACGCTCCATCTCGATATCGACGATGCGCCAGAACTCTGCGACATTCGCACAAAGACGTGCTAATATAGTCATCATCTCCCGTTTTGTCATTCCATAATGAAATGGAGGAATCCCTTTTCTTTCGCTTATGAGAAAAGGATTATCAAATCTCTTACGATAAATGTGAAAGAGATTTCTCGCTTTGCTCGAAATGACAAAATCACTTTGATTGGATAGAGCAACAGGAAAAAGAATCACAAAAACTTTCTTGAAATGCTCCAGCAAAAAGATACAATTTCCCTGTATCTTTTTATTTCTTTATTCCTCGTATATGAAACTTCATCCTCGTCAAAAACGCTTCGCTATCGCGATGCCTCTCGCTCTCCTTGCTGGACTTCTCTGTGTCTACCTCTCATCTGGATCAGCACCAGATATCTGGGGAACAGCCCTCATGTGGACGATTCTCACGAATCGTATCATCATCGGGATGATCGTGGGACTTGCTGGCGCCTATACCCGCCACCCCATTTTCGGTTTCCCGATTCCATCGTATCTCCGTGGATTCTGTCTCGGAGTCTTCGTCTCTGTCTCACTCGCAGCGGGTGCGATGATGAGTCCTGAGACAACTTGGACCATCTTCTGGGCAACGCTTCTCGTCGGTGGAACCTATGGTAGCATCATCGATATGCTCGCGACCAAGTTCGGTGGTGAAGGAAAAGCAGTTACAGAATAGAAAAATTATCAAAAGAAAACCTCCCAACAATTGGGAGGTTTTAGTATCTAGAAATGATGACTTATTCGGAATAACTACTAGGAAATAAACTCTCAAATGACTTTCTAGCAGAACGTTGGAGTGATAGATAAGAAGCATTTCATTGACTATAATTAAAGGTATCAATTATTGCAATTCCCTTTTCAGTAACCCCATGTTCTCATACAAAATAATGAAGAAATTCTCATGGACTCATCTTTACCGGTTTTCTCATTATTTTTTCAAGCCAACTGCGCATATCTTTTCCATCACTCCGTATTTCTTCCATAGAGTCTTTACTAAAAATATACCATCAAAGTCTAACAAATGGATCATTGTCTACTTCATTTTTATCTTGTAGATAGTAACAAGTTACTCAAATAGATCGTGGTTTATTTTTCTGAACGAAATATTTTACCATTTCAGGAATTTTCTCTTGTATAATCTCGGAGTCTGCAACTCATGGGAATAATGATTCCCAGATTTCTCGGTCCATATCAAAGATTGTTGCAAAGAAATACATTTGATACTCGAAATCCACTTGTTCTTGATGAATAGATTCGATAGCATCAGAAATAGCATCATCTACCCTTCTTGCCAATCATTCTCGAGTTTCATTAACTAATTGCTCAACTATACTCTGTCATGTAGGTTCCTGATTTACTTGCTCTAGCATAAAGTAACTTTTAAAAATATGGAATCATTATAATTCCATATTTCATTTGTCAAATTAATATTTTTATACGTAAACTGTTATTTCACCTCTATAAAAATCTGTTCCTTTATAAGAAAACCCTTCCATAACAAATAACACTCAAAATACACTAAAAGATAGTATGTATACACACTATTATAAGAAGTACAATTGAAATATCATAATATACTGATTCAAATTTTTGCATTTCTCTCCTGATTGATGTAATATGCACAAGAATTTTTATTTATAATTTCTTTTTTATGTTATTTTCACAGTATCTTTCCTCAAATCAAGGAATGATGGTAACAAAGAAAGCTTTCACTCTCATTGAGCTCATGGTAGTCATAGCTATCATAGGAGTATTGGCTGCCGCACTCTATCCCCAGATTGGGAAATATGCGAGCAGAGGACGTGATGCTGGTCGTATCACAGCAATTGCCAATATAGGAAGTGCTCTCGATAGCTCTCGTTTTGACTATGATGGGAAATACCCAGACCATGTCGGAGGATGTGTACCGATGAATATGTTGCTCACCAAAAAATATCTCATGACGGAAATCATCAGTCCAAGTGGAACAGGATACAATGAAGGATGTGGAAATAATGGACAATTCGGATATGGAAATCTCGGAATCGGAAGTGTGCTCATGGGAATAATGGAAAATGACTCTACAGGAAACTACACTGGTTCCACTGCTGGCTTCACAGGAACACTCACAAAAGAAGGAATACTCAATACGCTCAATACAAAAAATGGAGCATGACGATATCATATTCGCCCAACAAATTATATTCTGAATAATGCGATTTTCTTATCTGAGTCAAGTGGTGTCTGTGGTACAGAAGCAAATACGTGTAAATCAGGAGTAGCAAAAGATTATATCGCTGCTTCCTGTGGTGGAACTGAGACTTGGAAATGTGCCGGAAGTCCTGGATCTATTGATGATAATTGTGAAGCTGTACGCGTTTGTTCGAGTGATGGAAATTGTGGTACAGCCGCTGGAACTCCAACTCCTATATATCCTACATCGAATCTTTGTAGCATAGCATCTATGACCGCTACACCGAATGATACAACTGCAACAGATGGTATCTATAATTGGACTTGTGAAGGAATCAATGGTGGCGGAGCAGTACCTTGTAGTGCCGCAAAACAATATACGGTCACTTTCTATACCAATGGATGAACTCCTGTAGGAAATCAGAGTGTAGCATACAACTCAACTGCAACAGAACCATCACCAGCACCAACAAAAGATGGATATGTATTTGGTGGATGGTATAGTAATGATGCACTTACTTCAGGATGGAATTTTTCTACTCTGATTACTGGCAATACTTCACTCTATGCAAAATGGGGACTTCATACCTATGGTGTCTCTGGAACATTTGGAGCCAATGGAGCTGGAGCAACAATAAATGGTTGTGGAAAAAGTACTACTGCAGATGCATCTGGGCATTTCTCATTTGGGTCTGTAGAAAGTGGTACTGCTTGTGATAATGTATCAGCTGTTCTTACTGGATATACTTGTACCACTTCGAGACAAGGACCATCAAGTCTTTCTACAGATGTTACAGATATTGAAGGAAGTTGTACACCAGAAACAACTATGTGTATGATTGGACACGATGCTCTTGATTCTGGCATTATTGGATCATGTATTATTGAATGTGGTATTGAAGGAGGAACGTGTGAGACAATGACATATACTGTCACTTTTAATACCAATGGATGAACTCCTGTGACCGATCAGAATATAGCACAGTGAGCAAACGCAACAGAGCCATCACCAGCACCAACAAAAGACGGATATGTATTTGGTGGATGGTATAGTGATGCATGATTTACTTCAGGATGGAACTTTTCTACTCCAATTACTGGAAATACTTCACTCTATGCAAAATGGGATACAATCTCATACCCTCCATCATGTTCGAATAGTATAAAAGATGGTGATGAGTTATGAGTAGATTGTGGAGGAAGTTGTCAAGAATGTAAGTATTCATTTACTCAAAGTGTGAAAGGAGCTGCCGCTAATAATAGTATACGATTCATTTCTCTTGGCGTGCACAATAATTGTGTCATCTCAAAAGTATGGTGAGATGTGACAGATCATACATCATATTATATTATTGGGTCAGCATGAACTGAATGGACTATCGCTATTCTCGATGAATGAAATGCTTCCACAGCATATGCTGAGACAATATGTAATGATCTCAGTATTGGTGGAGAATCTTCTACAGAATGAAGTAGTTGTGGAGTATGAGGCTTATGAATCATGGTTTGATGATGTTGTTATGAAGGCACTTTTGTGAAGTATAATCCGCTCACTCCATTTCTAAAATGGTATCATGATGTTAACTGGAATGTGAGTAATAGTTGTGGGAATCAGTGGTGTTCTGATGTCTCTCTTCCATCTTGTGGCATTACAAAATCTCCATCTTTATGGCCTGTAAATTGTAATAATTGATTCCAAGACGGAGGTGAAACATGAGTAGACTGTGGAGGGGGTTGTCAAGCATGTTGAGGTGGATTGGGTGGAGGAGGAGATAGTGGGGGAGGAGATAGTGGAGGAGGAGATGTATGGATTCCTGGAGCGTAAAATATCTAATTTACTTCTGTAAAGATCTGTTCTTTTGCAAAACGAACTTTCGGTCGTGGAGTTTCACTCGCATCACGGTATCCAAAAGGAATCATAGCAATTGCTTTCTGAGATTCTGGAAGTCCGAGAATCCCACCAACAGCAGATGAATCGAATCATTCCATCGGACATGAGTCAATCTGGAGTTCAGCAGCCGCAGCAAGTGCAAATCATTGCGCGATATACGCTTGTTTTGATGTCCATGCGAGGATATCAGCAGGTTCTGATTTCCCTTCGATGAATCCATTCATCATATCTTCGAATCCTTTGAGTTTCGCACGAACTTCTGGATTCCCACCAGACATGAGCGTGAAATATTCTTCTTTATTCTGCATGAGATCCGTGCGCGCAGCAAATATAATAAGGTGAGATGCTGTTCCGACTTGTGATTGATTCCATGCAACTGCTTGGATTTTATCCTTCACTTCTTGATTCGTGACGATATAGAAATGGTATGGCTGAAGTCCATATGATGACGGCGCGAGACGAATCGCTTCGAGGATTTTCTCGAGATCAGCATCAGAAATCTTCTTTGTTACATCGAATTTCTTCGTTGCATAACGCCAGTTGAGATTGGAAAGAAAAGACATATAAATCAATTTAAAAAATAAAGTGACTTGATATTATGCAAATATGAAGAAAATGCAAATAATTTTGCTTTAGAAAAGAAATGGAATATATTGTGTGGACAAAGTCTCGTACATATTGGAAATATGTCCGTAGAATTTCTTCAAGACCTTACAATTTCTCATATGGTTCGAAATCCTCAATGTGCATGTCCGAAAGCCCAAGCCCTCTTCACTCTCCTCGGAAAAAAGTGGATCATCTTCATCATGCAAGCGGTCGATAATGGTGCAACCACCTTCACAGAAATCGGGAAAGCCGTCGGATGAGCCAACACAAAAATCCTGACGGATCGACTCCATGAACTCGTTGAGTCAGGAATCCTCGAGAAAAATACAGAAAGTGGGAAATATATCCTCTCCCCTCTCGGGCAAGAACTCTCACATCGACTCATCGAACTCTCACACTGGTGGGGTGAACAGAAAAAATAGCATCAATTGATGCTATTTTTATTGCTTCTCAACAATTTCTTTGACTTTTCCTTCGAGAAGTTGTATTGCTTGCGATACTTGAATCCTTGCGAGTCCTTTCTCAAGTCGAAGTCAGTGACGAAGAAGTTCAACTTCTACTTGTATTCTTGATAATAATTGCTTACTATTTCTCTTTGTAACATTAGTAGCAATAAGAGCCTGAACTCCCGCGATTTTTACTTGGTTTCATACATTCATATGAAATGAATGTACATATTTATTATTATTTGTCAACACTATTTCAAAATTTCTCTCTCAAGCTCTGGGATTCTCTCGATTCCATGGAAATGTCCATATCATTTCTCAGTCGAGAAGAAATGTATCTGTGCTTCTGGAAGGATTCTCATGAGCTCTTGCCCGACAGAAAAAGGAACTACGGCATCATCCTCAGAATGCCATATGTGAACTCGATTTCCAATCTTTTGCAAAAATTCGTAATTGTCCGGCGGAGTGAAATTTCCTTCAGAAATACAAGCAGCAAGAAGATGGATTTGGTCTATTGATATCTTTTTTTGTCATACTGTAAGTATCTCTTTTTCTTCTTCTATTGAGGAAAAACTTCCTAAATTCTCATAAGATGAATTTGAAAGGGATTCCTCCTTCGTCGGAATGACAAAAGGAACATCCTGAGAACTGAGCTCAGAAAAATACTTCAAGAGGAAACAACCGCCTAAAGAATTTCCTATAAAAATGATTTCACCTGAAAGTGGAATTTTCTCGATCCAAGCATCGAAAAATATCTTCCATTCACTATACTTTGCATTGAGCTTATTCGGAAATTGTGGCATATAGACAATATTCCCATTCATGACAGATTGCTCCGCAATTTTCACCTTCCAATCCGATTTTTCTTCCTGAGGAGCCCAAGCATCAAGCATCCATTCTGGATAAGTATTCTCTATCCAATCGAGATATTCCGCATGTGTCGAGAAAGATTCTCCACCGTGTATAAAAATAAGAGTTTTCATAGGAAATTAGAAATGAAGATAAAATTGGTGTGCATCGCGATAAATAGACTGTTCTTCACAATACGTATTCGTCGGAGAAATCTGACACTGGACCAAAAGTCCTCGCAGTGTCTCAGGAAACGGTTGATCGAAGAGAAAATTGCCCAGAGAATAATATATCGGAATTCATCGATAAATCTCACTATCTTGAACTACATGAGGATGATGACCGATGACGAGACGAGCCCCAGCATCGACGAAATCATGAGCCAATTTTTCTTGGCGAGCATTGTGTGTCGGGCTATATTCGATTCACCAATGCACATTCATGACGACAAGATATCCTGATGCCGTGAGCGAACGTATCTGATCCAGAGTTCCTGTCGCATCGAGTGGCCGATCGATCGTATCAGCTCCGATGAATGCGAAATGATTTCCTCGAATATCGCGAAATGCGACACGAGAATATCCAAAATCAGTGATTCCGCCAGAGAGAAATGCAGAAGAACTTTTCTCGAAAACATTTTTCCCACAATCATGTGAATGATTGTTCGCGACGTTCGCGAGCGTGATTCCGAGACTATGAAGCCATGGGAGGTATTTCGGATCCGTCCACATCTGCGTAGACTTCGTGGTTCGTGGACAATCCGCATCGCTTGCGATTCCTGATTCCAGATTCACGATAACATCATCATATCCAGAAAATAATCGATGATATTTGGTCTGGAGGTCATTCTGTAAATCATATTTCTGATAGAGAATACTCATCACCTTCCCAGAATACCCTTCCACTTTTTTCTCATAATATGGAAATCCGCGCGCCCAATGCGTATCTCCAGCAAAGAGAAATACTCCAGTCGATGCAGAAATAGAAGGAATACATGCGAGTCGAGAGGTATCTTCGAGGGAAGGAACTTCTCGAAAAATACCGAGAATATGGGACGTATTCTCGAGTTCTGCACCACTTCCGAGAAGCGTATCGACACTTGTCCGAGTAGAAAGGGAGAATTGGGTTTTCATTTTTTTCCCAGCAACCAGACGTGCCACAGCAAGGCAATTCCGACAATCCACTTCGAGATTTCAGAAATCCTCAAAAGTTCCAGAACCCAGAACATCAATACTTTTAGCATCATGGAATTTCGCGAATTCCTCTCGAACATGATGGGAAAAATCGACTGACGCAATAACCAGAACGCGTTTATCGCGGATATTTGCAATATTTTCTGCGAGAGCTATTTCTTCCTTTCCTGGTGTGAGTTTCCTACGAAGAATCAGTGGTGTGACTTTGGTGTTTGGGAAAAATCGTGAGATTCGAAGAATATGTTCACCAATTCCATGTTCGCGTGTTACTCCTGATACTGAGAACACATATCCCGTAGGGGTTCCGACACTATATGGATCAAGAGGATATCCTGGAACACAGACTTCTTGATAGCATATCTTCTTGAGAGATTCAGGAATCGACCCAATACTCTTTCGTGTCATGCCATAGTGGTCAGGAGAAAGAACAATAATCCGATCAAAATTTCCAAACTCAGCCACAAGGTTCTGATAAAATTCATCCATTTTCTTTCCAGTAATTCCATGGTGTGGAAGAATGACAACCTCGAAAGTTGGATTCTTTTTTTGTGGAGAAACGTCTGAAATGTGATTCTTTTCTCATCCGAAAGAACACCCAGAAAGGATGTTCACAAAAAGGAAAATGATGATAAAGATTCGAAACATACATTAATGGATAACAACCCCGTCATTTGAAGTTTTCTGCACTGTACCACCCCACTCGAATACATCGAATTCCCCTGAACGAATGAACTTTTTGAGAAGAAACGCATCGAATTTATCACCGACTTTTGGCCATAGATATTTCGGATTCACTACTGACATAGGATATGCTTCGAGGAGGACTCGCATCTGATGTTTTGGTTTTGCGGAGAAGTTGAGTGTGACATACTGATCGAGCGCTTCATCGAACTTGAATGAGACAAAATACAGCGTATCAGCATCGAATTCATTAACCCAATAGTCGATAAAATCTTTTTTCTCCTGTGAATTGAATCCGATAACATCGAGTTTCTCATCGAAAAATGTGCGAATATCACGACCATAGAGCTGCCAACCATTGGTGTTATAGGTATAATCAGGAACACGAGCAGAGTAATAGAGATATCCGAATGTATTGGGAATATTTTTTACCGTGATATTTCCATCCAGATTTGCCTGGAAATCCCAACTCTGTACATCAGTAAAGGCTGGAAGAATCTTCGTGAAACTTCATCCATGAGGAAAATTAACCTCAAGAGAATTGGCACGCTGTTCACGATCATATACATAGACAAGTGGCTTGCAGAGCTCGGCTACTGGACTTGACTCATATGAATCAGTAGGATAGAGTAGATAATTCCCTTCACTATCAAGAGGAGTGACTCGAAAGATAGGAAGCATAGCTGGTACTACACTTTCTGGAGTGATACCATCATAAGCCCCAGATTGTTTCTTGAGAATTTGACGATTTTCTATAAGAGGTGTAACATCGTCTTTTCTCTGGTAATAACTAAGAATTTTCTTTGTAAGATCAAAATTCAATAGATTTCCATTGCCACCAAGATTCTTGGATTTCCAAGTTGTATCATTTCCGAGAGAGATAATACGATCGGAACTTTGGAGTGGTGATTTATAGAGGAATATGATGCCTGGGTATTCTCGAAATTCGAGAGCATATGTCTGAGTGAATCTCTTGGAAGTGAGAATATATTGGAGTACTTTTGCGCCCACATCATCATGGACTGAAAGGATAGTATCAATCTTTTCTATGCCTTCATTCGAAATAAGGCGAAAAATATAAGAAAGTCCATCTTCTGTCCAATAAGAAGAAAATTGTATATTACCAACCTGAAGCGACTTCGGATATTCTTTTCCTAGTGAGTCAAAACTCATCCTCTTTCCAGTATTGTCAATAAAATATTGCTTGAATCCTGTGCTTCCACACCCCTGAGAAGTTTCCTTTACGAGATATGCATGACTCCCAATAGATGAAACCTCAATAGTGCTCAAAAACATGATTTCTGTTTTCTTCAAGCGTGCAGCGGTCTTATCCTTGTTGATATGATATTCTCGAACTCATTCAGACTGGAATATATATTCACCCTCAGATGTACTAGGAAGATGTGAGAGATATGCCCATGTATCCATATTTGCACCAGTCAGTACCAGAAATTGTACATATTCATCTTTGACAGAGAAATATGGCTTCTCACCATGAATACAAATACTTTGTACGCAAATATCTTTCGGGCTTGGAGTCGTCACCTCTCACGATACGGTATCAAAAAGAGTAACAATACCCATGGTGTTCTCCTGTATCTTTCCAGAAGAAGAAATCTCTCCAGAAAGTGTACCTCCCGATGCTACAGTTCATGAAGAAACCTCTGTATTGATTCATCATGAAGATGTATCTGCACCAGAAAGCATCTCGTTCCCCTGATCTACAATGATTGATGAAGAGGAATATGGAAAACTACAACTCGCAAGAAACAATAACCCAATAACAATGAGAATTTTTTGCATAAAAATGTTATGAATACTCTGATTGTAAGGGTTTTCTCGAGACGAGCAAATATATTTATTTGCAAGAAAAATAGAATCTATAAAACAATATCCATCATGCTCCCCTCTTTCTCAAGATTCACATCGAATCCGCGGTCTTCATCCGTAAATCCGAAAGTTTTCGTCGGATTCTGCACTACTTTCGTATCCTCGATATTGTCGCCAATGAGCATAATATCCTGATCTCCGTGTTCGAATTCCAGTTCAATTGTTTTATCGAGCGGGCAGATAACAGAATCTTCATCCACACCAGTTACTACACCATTCTCGAGAATGAGGTCATTCGCAATGATAATATCTGGCGTGTAATCGAATCGAAGTTGGAACCATCGAGCAATGAATTCACTAATTCCTGAAGAAACAATATAGAGCGGAATATCCTGCTCCTGGATTTCTGCGAGAAATTCTGCAACTCCGGCACGCGATGCAAAATATCGATCATCCTGAACTATTGCATCAATCTGTTCTCGTGAGAGTTTATATTTTGCGAAAAGTTTCGCGTGTTCGAGAAACCACTCTTCTGTTTTTTCGATATTCCCCTCTTGTTCGAAATGGGAATACTGCTCAAAGAGTTGATTCCTATCATCAATATAATCCTGTCCAAGAGTTCCACTTTTCACAAAAACCGACCAAGTCGTCGGCATATCAGCCCGCGTGAATGTCTTGGAAAAATCAGAAATGAGAATCATAAGAGAAAAGGATTATTATTCATCAGAATCGTCTAGTGTTGTGCGTATAGTGCTCGTGTATTTTCCCGTTTTGACCTGTCGAGAAATTTCTCGAATTTTCACTGTGTATTCCAGCGTTTTCCCGACATATGAATCTACCGGAATATAGTACACCCTATCTCATTCAATACGTGTGATGCGAATATTTTGTCCATAATATTCGCCTTCAAGATCAACAGTAAGCGGAGTATCTCCGAATGGAGCGTTTTTCGAATCAACCTGGAATGTTACATTATTGTTCTCCATTTTTGTGATTGTATATTTTGTTCACTCATAGAAAACCACCATTCCGACAAAAGGTTTTCGGAAATAAAAAGGACTCTTTTTATCGACAAACTCAATTTCCACATCGTCACCATCAACTGATTTCACAGTGCCAAATCGAGACGAATATGATGCTCTTACTTTAGCTCCTACCTTTATACGCTTCTGCATCACTGTATCAAAATCATCCGAAAGCGAGTAAGTATAACTATATACTGGCGAAAGATCACTTCATGAAACCGTATACGTTCCGTGGTTTGATAAGTATGTAGTTCTTGCTCATCTCTCATAATCCTTGAGAAGAAATCCTTTCTCTGGTGGGACAATAATCGTTTTCTCTTCACCTACACGCATACCAAAAATTCACTGTTCGAGTCATTCTGGTTCTTCATTGTTTCCGAGAGAACTAATATATGCATAGTATTCTGGAGAAATATCATTTGCTTCTGCAACATCATAATCTGTTGCTTCCACTATTTTTCCATCAACTTTCAAGGTATAATCATAATCAATCGCATCTCCTAAGATAGCGACTCCATAATCAGCAGCAAAGATACTACCAGAGTAAGAAAACAGAGCAAAAACGAAGAGGAGAAATAGTGAAAATCGCATAAAAAAAGAGTGAAAAATTACCAAACCTTTGGTTGTTTCGCATCAATCTTGGACTTCATCGCCTGTTCGAGCACATGACCGACCATGAGACACTTCTCTTCTCAGAGGACTGGCCCAAGAATCTGCATACCAACTGGAAGTTCGACAGAACTATCATCCTCAGGAGATGCGAATCCGACTGGAACAACGAGTCCTGGAAGTCCCGCAAGTGAAGCAGGAATCGTAAAAATATCAGAGAGATACATCTTGAGTGGATCATTGGCTTTTTCTCCGATTTTCCATGCGACACTCGGCGCTGTCGGAGTGACGATGATATCTACTTGATTAAATGCATTTGCGAAATCCTGACGAATGAGCTCACGAACTGCGGATGCTTTCTTGTAGTAGGCATCGTAGAATCCTGATGAGAGAACGAAAGAACCGACCATGGAACGACGCTGTACTTCAGACCCAAGACCTTCAGCGCGATTTTTCGCAATATCATGTGCACCCTCGGCCTTATGCCCAAAACGAATACCATCATAACGTGCAAGATTCGATGATACTTCTGCAGGACAGATGACATAGTAGACAGAGATTCCATATTCTGTATGCGGAAGTGAGAGCGGGACAATCTCAGCACCAAGTGTGCGAAGTTTTTCGATTGCTTCCTCTATCTCTCTACGAACTCCAGCATCAATACCATCGATGAAATATTCTTTCGGGACGCCGACTCGGACTCCAGTGAGATCTTTTTTCTCCCAGATGCTCGCATCAAGATTCACTTCTTCTTCGAGGGATGTCATGTCATGAGCATCATGTCCTGCTGTTGCCGCATAGAGAAGTCCCGCATCGCGAACGGTGCGAGTGAAGTATCCAGGACAATCAAGTGATGATGACATTGCCATAACACCATATCGAGAATTGCGACCATATCCAGGCTTCCATCCGACGATACCACACATACTCGCTGGCTGGCGGATCGAACCTCCTGTATCCGTTCCGAGCGCTGCCGGAACAAGTCCAGCTACTACTGCAACCGCCGATCCAGAAGATGAACCTCCAGGAATACGCGTTGTATCCCATGGATTTCGTGCTGGACCGAAGGCACTATTCTCACCACTTCCCCCCATCGCGAACTCATCCATATTCGTTTTCCCGAATGCGACGAATCCTGATTTTTTCATACGTTCTGTCACCGTTGATTCATATGGTGGAACAAAATCCTCAAGCATCTTCGATGCTGCCGTTGTGCGAACTCCTGTCTCACAGAAAATATCCTTCACGGCTATCGGAAGTCACATTCCAATTGTTCATTGTTCATTGTTCATTGTTCATTCAATCGGAAGTGTATTGAATGCATTGAGTTCTTCATTGTATTTCTTTGTACGGTCGAGAAAATACGTATAGATTTCTTCGGAAGTCGCTTTTCCAGAACGAATAAGCTCAGAAAGTTCGATGAGGGAGAGATTTTTGAATTCCATGAAATAGTAAATTAGTATGGTAGTAATTAGAAAATAGTATATTCAGTAACAGTGTTTTTGATTGCTTCACTCTGTATTTATTCTATGTCTATGAACTATTGCCGGAGTATAGTGAAAAAAATGGAGAAAACAAGTTTTGACAAATTCATAGAAACACTATAATAAAATATATTATATAATTAAACATTATGAATACACTCTCAAAATTTGCATCATGACTCCTTATTTGAGGTGCCCTCGCTGGCTGTAATCCACAAGAAAAAAGTTTCGATCTACCAACGCATCCTATTGCAATCCAGGTGACCCTCACAAATGCACATAATTCAGTAGTAGCAGTACTTTGCAGAAATGGTGATGGGAATATCACTCGAATTGATGGTTTCGAAAAATTTGATACTACAACTCAAGGAAAACTCCCATCAAGAGGACATTTCGTTCATCCTTTAAGTGGAATGAATTACGATAAAAATGTCTGAGGTAGTAAATTAGGAATTGGCACAAAAGCAATGATATTTGATGGGGACAGAATGATTTATGATTCTACCATGTTTCATGGTAATCCTGAATATAAATATCTAGAAATCGTAACAACTGATGGTGTTGTTTTTCGGTATCTATCACCAAAAGGAAGTTCACGTATTTCTGTTATTACCGAGAATAAACGAGATAAGATGGATACATTGCTATCTCAATGTTCTCAAATTCCGACCGATAAAGAAAAACCTGAAGTTTTTGAGATTACTACGAAATAATCTTTGCCTTTTTCTCGCTTTTCCCTATACTCAAATTCATCACTTCATTGCACGAACAAAATTCGTGCGATTTTCTTGTGTTTTCTCCCTCTTTCGACTATAATCAACACCTATTTGATCGGTCATTTTTCCAACCTCTAACTTTCCCAACCATATGGAACTTCCTCCACGTGTCCGCGGCATGCAAGACATCTTCGGTGAATACCAACGCTACTTCACATTTCTGAAGAAAGTAGCACGTCATGAATTCCGTACGAATGGCTTCACTCGTATCACGACTCCAATTCTCGAGATGAAGAGCCTCATCGTGCACTCGACAGGAGATAGCTCTGATATCGTGACGAAAGAAATGTTCGACTTCACTGATAAGTGAGGTCGTGAAGTCGTCATGAAGCCTGAGAGTACACCTGGTGTTATGCGCGCCTATCTCGAACACATGCTCGAAGAACCACAGCCAGTTCAGCTCTATTATATCGAGCCGCATTTTCGCTATGACCGTCCTCAGAAAGGTCGTTATCGCCAGTTTCATCAGGTTGGTGCAGAGATTATCGGAGAAGAAGATCCAATTCTCGATGCGAAAGCTATCTACACGATGAAAAATATCCTTGATGGACTTGGGCTCCAAGGAACTTACACTATCAAAATTAATTCTCTCGGAATTACGAAAGAACGAGAAAAATACCTTCTCGAACTCCAATCTTTTTTCGAAAACAAGAAGCACCTTCTCGATGAGATTGATCTCGCTCGCCTCGAGAAAAATCCACTTCGTCTTCTCGATTCGAAGAATCCTGACGTTCAGGAGCTTCTCAAAATTGCTCCAAAAATGACTGATTTTCTGAAGAAAGATTCCCTCGAGTTCTACAACAAAGTGAAGGAATATCTCCAGATTCTCGGTGTGGACTACGTAGAAGATCATACGCTCGTACGTGGACTGGATTACTATTCTCATACAGTGTGGGAATTCGTCGATGGAAGTGGTCGTACGCAAGACGCCTTCGGTGGTGGAGGTCGATATGACGGGCTTTCGAAGTCTATCGGATGGAAAAATGAGATTCCTGCGGTTGGCTTTGCTTTCGGTGCAGAACGTCTCATCGAAGCGATGATGGAAAATGGAGTCAAACTCCGCAACAAGGATCAGATTCATCTCTACATCATGCAACTTGGCGATGAAGCGAAGAAACTCGCTCTTCCACTCAATATCGAAGCGCGACGAAAAGGTATCAACAGCCTCATCTCTCTCGGAACTCCATCTATCAAAGTTCAGCTCAAGAAGGCAAACCGTGTCGGTGCACGATTCGTCATCGTCATCGGGATTATGGAAGCGAAAAAATGAATCTGTCAACTCAAAGACATGAATAAAGGAACTCAAGTAGAAATGCCACTCGATGCAGTTCTCGACGCGGTGATCGCAGAAATCGGACAAGAAGCACTTTCCTTCTATCATCCTTCTCGTGATTTTATCATCACTGACAATGCTGTCAGCATCGAAGAATCGAAAAAAATTACGCTTGATTAATTGTATGCATCTTCTCGTCGACATACGAACATCGAATCCTACAGACACTCTCACTGAAGATTATGCTGTCGCCTGGGTAGAGCTCTGGAAGACATATCATCCAGATGACACGATAACATATCTGGCAAATTCTGAAACTTCCATCCAGAAAAATGTCATTCTCGTACCACGATGATGGGATATTTTTGGGAAGAAAAGAATTGCCAATCATAAAAACGGGCCTGATCGGATTATTTCTTTCTCGACACTCACACCAATAGATCCACATATTCCTACATTGACACATATTTTCGATAATGCGAGTCTCCTCTACCCGAGAAGTGAACTGAATTATTTCGAACGGAAGAAAAAAGAAAATGCCTATAAAAAACTCCTCAGAAAATCTCACCATATCGTTGTTCCACATCTCGAAACAGGTATGGAGCTCGTAGAAATATTCGGAATTTCTGAGAAAAAAATATCTGTAATTCCCTATTTTCTTCCAAAAAAAGAATATTCTTCTTTTACTCTTTTGCATCCATATAGCATAACTCCCATGTACTGGATTGTCGAAGGAACCAGAGGAGATGAATGGAATCCATTCCAGTTGCTCCAAGCATATTCTCACTATATTCATGAACACAACGGTACAAAACGCCTCATTATCGTTGGTGATCTTGGATCCAATCTCAAATATATTTCTGATTGCATTCGCGGACTCAATATCATGGAATATGTGAAAATTATTGGAACTTTGCCAAAATGAGAAAAAAATGCACTTTACGAAAATGCGAGCGGATGGATTTCGCTCGGAAGATACTATAGTGGATGACCAAACATTGCCTATGCACTTGCCTATGGACTCCCGATTTTATCATCTGATATTGCACCCGTTCGTGATTATGCAGATATCACTGTTCATCCGAATCACACGGATGAATTCCTCGAAAAGCTTCTTTTTCTCGCCAAACTCCAAACAGGAGGAGAAAAATATATACATAATCCACATGCCATCATGGACGTCTATGCTCGTGTGCTGGCAGAGTCAACTTGCAATTAAGGAAAAGTTGCATAGGATGACTGCAATTTCTTATTTTCTATTTATGGCAAAGATTTTTGGTATTGGTGCAGAAGATGCACGCGAGACAAAACACCACACAGAAACACATGAGGAATCTTCGGAACATGAAGTCGACGTAGAAATCCGCGAAGAACGCGATCATGAAGCTGATATTGGACAGATTGCGGTCGATGTACTCGACCTCGCCGAAGAGCTCATCATCGTCGCACCTGTTGCAGGAATCGATCCTGCACTCATCGACATTGCGCTTTCTCGCAATATTCTCACTATTTCTGGTGAGAGAAAACACGCACCAATATATCTCGATGCGAAAAGAATGCTCGTCGAAGAGTGTTATTATGGACCATTTTCTCGATCGATTATTCTCCCAGAGAATCTCGCATTCAATAAGATCAAAGCAACTGTCGACTACAATACTATCATGATTCATGTACCAAAAATATCTTTCTTTTCAAAGACAATAAAAATCGGGGAATAAAATTTTGGAGGAAAGAACGAAATAGAGTATACTCTTGACGAATCTTAATTTTTTCTATGTCTTCACAAAATACTACCCCAGAATCAAACGATAATGTCGCAAAGAAAGGAATCAAACGCATGGATGCTGTTGTCACTGGTGTTATTCTTTCTGGAATTATCGCGTCCATATATGGTGTCTCGAAACTCCGAGAAAAAGAGAAAACGGAAGAAACACACAATGTTCCAGAAATTGAGCCTGTGAAAGAAATTCCAAAAAAATCATTCTGGAAAAGAATTTTCGGAAAAAAGTAGTATATATAATCTCAGAATGCTTATGCGAATTGTTTTCTCATTTCTCATCTTGTGTATCACTTTTTTCACGGCACTCAATTCCCTTCATGCGGAAGTGAGCGATGCGGAAGTGATAAGTAAGATAAAAGAGTGTCTGGCGGCGAAAAATCCTCGAAGTATTACGGAGTATACTTGCCCCAAATGAGATTTCGCGAAAGGAAGTAACAGAGCATTGAGTGATGAAGATATTGCGTATTTTGTTATCATGTCTGTGCGATTCAATGACCTCGACAAAGAAGCGCTCGAAATAATGCGAAAAATGCAATCAAACAGACAGACTGACGGACTCAGTTGGATTGATTATATCAATACTACTGTCAAACCTTTTGGGACAAAATACCAAGCAATATGTACAAATATTGGTGGTGATATTAAAACACTATGACTCTGGAAAGCGGAAACAGAGACGCTTCCGACCACTGATAGCTTTCCACAAACTTTTTGTAACGATACAGCAAAGAAAAAAGCAAAAGCTTGGGAAAACATGGGATATATTCTCGCGAGCAAAGGAATCGCAAAGTGATACCAGAATGCGAAAGATACACATGTTGACACAGTCAAAAACAAGTATGAGCAACTCCTAGAAAAGTGGCAATGGTATGAGCGTGTGATTGATACCGCTGTCTCAAAGTTCACTGCTTATATTCGAGATCCTGTACAATAACTATACTGACATCTCTCGCAAATGTGTGATGATGTACCACCATTTCTCTGGATTCGACATTCCCTTCATGGGAGAATCTTCCGATTTCCGTACATCATAGATAACCTGGCGCACGTCTATCGGAGCATTCCCCTCAACATCAGATTCTTCCACAATATTGATGACTTCCTCACCAGGAAGTTTTTTATTCTGTGTCGCTTTCGCAACCATTGACTGATATGCTTTGGTTCTGATGTACGTATTGAGCAAATCTTTTTTATCATTTCTCTTCTCGATAGCGCTATTCGTCGTATTCAGCGAAGCGACATGGTTATTAATCTGGAAATCTTGATACTTATAAAATCCTATGAGATAGAGTTCATAGATAATGAAGAAAACAAGACCGATCAGAATGTAGAGAAAATGAGTTCGCAAGGGTGTCTTTGTTATTGCATTTCGTACGTGTTTCCCTACAATAACGAGAAATACATTTTTTTCCAATCGAGTTATGAAATTTCGTATCTTTCTTTTCTCTTGAATTACTCTTTTTCTCTGAATTCTCTGCATGTTCTCATGGAGTGCTTATAGCTATTACCAGATGATTCATGCGGATGATCCAGTCACTCCGAGTCTCAGTGTCGTGGAGGGTGAAGCGAAAATCATTCGCGGAGATTATGCTATCGAGCTCGTGAAAGATGAGACCTATAATCTCGAAGCGAATGATGCCATCGAGACAGCGAAAAACTCGATTGCAACGGTCACATGGCCTGATCATAGTGTCACTCGTCTCGGATCGAATACACGCATTGTTATCCAGAAAATGATTGCCGATGCAGGATATGAAAACATTCAAATCTCTTTTTCTCTCAAAAAAGGAAAAATATGGTCAACCGTCGTGCGCGCGCTCATCGGAGACTCCTATTTCGAGACGAAGCTTCCAAAAAATGACATTGTCGCATGAGTTCGTGGAACCATTTTCGAGATCAATCTCGATGACAAATATATCCACGCAGTGAATCATGCCGTCACTCTCACGGATAGTTCCCAGAAAAATGTAACGCTTATGCCAGGAGAAGTCGTCGACAGTGAGAATATCTGGATCACTCGAGGAAAAGAAATCCTCGACAACGCTTGGGCGCAAGCGAATACGCTCTATGATGCGACGTATATTCAGGAACGTGTCACTTCTCTGAAGCTTTCTCTTTCTGATAATGCGAATATTCTCGTGAAGAAGTATGATCAGCTTGTACGCTGGATTCTGGAGCATTTCCGAGCATTTCAGGCGCTCAGCGTTTCCGAACTTCTGAACGCCAATAATGTCACTGAACTTGCGAAATATCCTCAAGAAATCCTGACAACCTATTATCAGCGCATCCAGTGAATCAGCACTCCTGAAGCACGAGACTCGCTCCGCAATGCACTCTATGAGAAATCTCTTCTCTCAGGTTCAGGAATGGAAAATATTCTCAATACCCTTCGTGTTGGGGCTATCTGGGAAACACTTGAGTCCGGAGAGATACTTCCATGAGCACAGAAAATACTCGACGCATGAAGTTCGAAAGTATGAGAAAACCTGAATACCATCAAAACGCTTCTCATGGAAAAGAATTTCACGGAAGAAGCTCGGAAAATACTCAATACAATTCCTACATTAAAGCCATAGCCTCAGCAGTGATAGCTCCAATATTTTGAATGAGAATGATAACTAGTCCCGCAATAATACTCACTCCAAAACCAGTGAGGACCTTTCATCCATAATGTCGTTCCCCGAATCGATAGGCAATAGATGCTTTGACAGTGTTGTTGGACATAACGGCAATCAGAATAGTCGTCGTTGCGATAAGCAGTGAGACTTCTCCAGATTTTGCAGCCGTGGAATAAATATAATTCACACCATCAACATCAGCTAGTCCTGAGAACAATCCGATAAAATAACTCGAAACTTCGAGTGGAATGATATTTTGGTAGATAACTCCAATCTGAGAAATAAACTTGATGAGAACAATCAATCCTGCAAATTGTAATGCAGGAATAAGCTGAAATGGACTTTCATATTCATGCTCTTTTTCACCTATAAGTGCAGTGACTTTTTCATTTTTTGTCTTGACGTAATAGTAAACGGTCATTCCAACGAGTCCGAGAAACATCACTGTCGCTGGAATCCAAATATTCTCCAGAATAACAATATAGAGATATGCTGCTACAATAATCACTCGGATAAACATAATACACGATGCGAGAAGTGTCGCGACAGCATAGGAGTTCGCATGTTCTGGATGTTCGGTACTTTTTCGTGTCATAGCAACGGTCGTCGCAGTAGACGATATGAGTCCACCGACCAATCCGGAAGCAATAATTCATCCTTTATCACCGAGCATTTTCGAGAGGAGAAAACCCGCATATTCAACACCCGCCATAACCACCACGAAAAACCAAATACTATACGGATTGAAGAATTTCGCATTCAAAACAGGATGTGACCATGCAATACCTCCACTATAGAGCCAATTCACCATATCCAGGAGTGAATATTTCACATCTGGAAGAAGCGGAAGAATTACGAGTGCTATAACAGCAAATTTCAAAGAATCACCCAACTCTTGCCGAGAAAATCGTGCTTTCCATTTCGTGAAATATTCCTTCGCAGAAAGGAGAATCAAGAGAAAAATCGAAAGAATCACGGCAACAGTATAGTGCCCCATCATCGTGATCATACCAATACAGTATGTAATGAATGCAGCATATTCGCTCGTCACTCAAACTCTTCCCTTATAAAAAGCGGAATAGATATACGAAGCTATAATGAGAACTGCAGACATGATAGCACCAATCACTTCCCAGAGATAGAAAGAATTGAATTGATCCAGCCAAACAGCTATCGCACCAAACAAAGCCATAGAAGCAAAGGAACGAATTCCTCCGAATCATACTGCTCCACCTGTTCGAGTTCCCCCCCATGGTAATTCGCGTTCGGCACCAATAAGACCACCAAGGACAATAGCAAGAGAAAAACCAATAAAAGTTGAAGGTTCCATAAAAAAGAAATTATATCTGTTAGTATAGCAAATGAATTCTAGAAATACAAAAAATCCCCCTTTACAGAGGGAATTTTTAGGATACAGATTATTTTGCTTGGTAGAGGTTACGTCCGACTCGTTCAATATGTTTCTTATTCTGAAGATTCATATAGATAGTGGTTGTCTTTACTTTGCGAACCTTGAGAACGCGTGCAGTAATCTCTTCTGTTGAGAGTGGAGTACTCGCCTTCTTGAAAATATCGAGAATCACATCGAGAACGGTTCCATCACGATATCCCCATTCCTTGAGAACGTAGATACCACGACCAATCAGAACGAATTCTTCATTGCGAATGAGCTCGTTGTGGATGGTAGAGATCTTCACTGGTTCAGAGAAATATTCAGTGATAGAGTTAGCAATATCGAGAAAGTGCATTGGTTCCTTTTTCTTCTTGAGAACATAGATTGCCTTATCCTTCAGTGTTGAAGGATTGAGAATCTTCCACTTTTCGAGACCGACGAATTTCTCTTCTCCCTTCACGATATCGAGATAGATATCCATAACAGAATCAATCATCACTGTCTCTACTTTTCCAAACTGTGCAAAAAGATTGATTTTAATCATTTCGTAGAATGGAGCATTTTCCATAATATCTCCTTTTTTCTTGAGAAGCTTGATTGCTTCTTTATGAATTGCTTCGATGGTTTTCTTCTGGATTTCTGGGAAATGATAATATGTATGAGTTCCGAGTTGTGGTTTTGAACGCTGAAGATTGAAGTCTGCTTGTAGAAGAACATCGATAATATTCTCATTCAATACCCCCTGAAAACCTATATCTGCAATGATAGCACTAATCAGACGATCTCGCGTCATGACACCTCCGTGCATTTTCAGAAGTTTTTCTCCTGATTCTTGGATAGCCATGAGCGGACTCGAGCGCATAATTCGACCAATCTTCTTGATACCAACATCTTCGATCTGACGAACACGTTCTCGAGTGATACCATAGGTATCTCCGATTTCTTGGAGTGTTTCTCGTTCACCAGTAAGTCCTATACGACGAGAAATAACAGTACGCTCTTTTTCTGCGAGAGAATCAAGGATAGTCTTGAATATTCCGTGAACATCAAAAGCTGTAGCAGTAGACATGGGTGTAGACGGTTAAAATTTGAAAAAGTGTCAATTGCAGATATGCAATATTTGTATAACAATATAGAAGAATAATATTGTTTTTCTGGTAAAGTCAAGGGAATTTGTCGGAACGAACTCTAAATCGGAAGTGTCATGTTTTTGTCTGCATCCTTTGGACTTCTCGTAGAATGTATCTCTCAGAGAATATCATCATATTCTCAAAAACCTTCTGTATCTTTTTTGTCGAGATAACTCATAGAAACCCCTGCTACTTTCTCGCTCTGAGAAAAGAAAAAAGCACTCACGAGAATCAATATTGTAGAAGTCAGGGCAATATTAAAACCAATTCCGAGCGTTACACCATTCAGTGCGAATTGCGTATATGTCAAAGAAATAAGAATAAAATGAATCATCGCTGTCAGGATCATCGCATCTATAAAAACAATCGCTTGTGCGTCGGAAAGACGAAATGGAACGTATGCTCGGATTCTTTCTTTTTTCTCATGAGAAATCAGGAAAAAAATAATCAGAAAAAGTCCGAAAATAATCCCGTATCCGATGCCACCTGTATAGAGCGAAAAGGCAGAATAAGATTTGCTGATACCATCGAGAAAATGCATATGAATCCACGGGAAAAAAAGTGAACATAACAGAAAAAAAGTCCAGAGAATAATACTTTTTCCTGCAATATCGAGCTTCTTGCCACCGAAAGTGATACGCGAAAAAAAGTTGAGAATTTGCGTTTTTAGTTTTCGATTTTTGGAATTCCGTATATAATCCATAAAGTTTTTGAGTAAGGAGAGAAATCTGCTAATACTTGTACTCATAACCCGTATTTTTTCAAGTGAATATATGCGCAACTTTCAGAACAATATCTTCTTCCTTCTCACTGGATTGATACGAGATATTTTTCTGAGCTATAGAGAAAGCTTTTCCCAGCTTTTTCAGGAAAAAACGAATAAAAAATCTTCTCCTGGAAGGAATACAATATATCGACTGTTTCACCTCATTCTCGTCGCTGGACCAAAAAACTTCCAAAACTTTCCTTCTGGAATAAAAATAGGTCGCTCACTCTTTGCCCCATTTCTTTTTCTTTTTCGGAAAAAATAATTTCTATGTATTGTTCTCACCCCAAAAATCAACATTGATTCACTCTTTTTGAGCTCATTATCAGCATCACAATTTTTTCTCTGATTATGATTAGTGTATTCGATGCTGTTGCCAATATCGGCATCACTCGAATCAAAAGTACTCAACGGATTTCTCTTCTCGAAGAACTCTATTCCTTCAGTGAGAAACTCACAATTGGCATCAAGGAATCTGGGACTATCGACTATGAAGAATACTGGTGACGAAAACGTGTCGGGCTCAGTAGTATCAACTGACACTATACCAATCCGACTCTCTTTGGAAATTATGGAAAATGATGAGTCGCTGCAACAGGAAGTGCCAACGACTTTTGAGAATGGCTCTATTATTGTGGAAGTGAAGATTCTTCTTTCATGGGGACGGGCGGATGTTCTAGTCCTGCATACAATTCTCACATAGATACCCTTGCAGCGAATACGGATTACACGAATTCCGTGCAACGATATGGTGAATATAAGCTCCAATTCACCGACTACAATGGAAATCGTGATAATGATAAAGGTGATGAAGATGGTGATGGAAGTGTAGTCGGTGATGATGACGATGTGAACCTCTGAAATGGTCCAGAGGTTATTAGTAATCCAATGTTAGAATTATATCTTATAGACAGTATTCGAAAACAAAGAACTCTCTTCCGAGTTGTGTACAAACAAGATTCCGAAGCACCTCTTGGCATGGGTTGCAGCCCTGAAGTGGGAAATTTTGCTGGATGTGTTGGGAATGTACAGATTCTCAAAATGAACGGAAAAGATATTGGTATGAATCATGATGGATCCGGAACAACACTCTGAACTTTCGATGGAAAAATCGACACTTGGGTCTGTGATCCCGACTGGAAATGTCCTGACGGAAAAACTCTCACCGGTGCATACGGTGTAGTTCCACTGAATAACGATAGTGATTGGGTAGATCTTTTCCCTGACTATATCAATGTGAAAAGTCTACGCTTCTATATTTATCCACTCAAAGATCCTTGGCTCTCATGGAAAGCAAATGATGATCTCATAACTCCAGGATTTATTAGTCCTTTTCTACATCCATATGTTCGTATGGAACTCACGCTGGGATTCGCATGGAAAAGACGATCCATCATCAAAAATGATGACCCAACCATCACTGTTTCTACCACTATAAACCTGGAAGATTATGGAAATGAATAGTAAATTTCTCAAAAACCGAAAAGGTTCTGCTCTCCTTATCGCACTTGTCGTACTTATTATTCTCATCATAATGAGTACGGTATTCATCGAGAGGCTGCTGTCTTTCTCGAAGTCAAGTGAAGGAGTCGAGAATTCAAATGTTGCATATTACCATGCACTTGGTTCTATCGAAAAGGCGCTTTTCACTGGATGAGTGGATAAATTCACCCCATGGAATATAGCAACTTCGGCTGTGTGAAACACAACAATTACTGGTAGCCTTCTCAAAGTCCTTACTGGTTCTACAACTATTCCTGTAACTGGATTTGGGAATAGTCCTTATGATTCCGATTGGAATATGGTTTCTCTCTGATCTCCAGTACAGCTCGTAGTACCAGATGGAATCGCATGGGATAGTGTGAATTTTTATTTTCGTATTCCAAAACTCGATTCAACTCAAACAAGTACTAATATAGATACTTCTCTTAGTAATTCTGGCGTGATTCTCTGGATGCTGACATCGACAGGAAATACTCTTTTTGCAAGTGGTGAAACGAGTATATTTCTCTGATCCGAAATCGATGGAATAGCGAAGAATATTTCTGGAAGGATAGGCATCACCAACGAAGGTATTTTCAAACTTTTTAGACAATTTTATACGAATGATCTCTGAATCAATGGGAATGATTGTGCTGGCTATCGATGTACTCTGAAACTCTCGATGATACGCCCTGTAACAATAATGGGAAATCCAAATACAATAATTCCATTTCTAGAATATAAAATTACTGGATTTAATAAAAGTGTGCCTCAGCAATATATGCATATTCAGGCAGATGGATATGCGTATGGCTTCATGCGGAGCCGAACGATTGAGCTTCCACAAATTACTACGAGCAACACGCTCGACTTCGCTGTTGTGCAATAACCGATAAACAAATTATGCAATTGATCCAAATCAACCATGCTTCTGATAGCGACCAAAGAGTAGATAAATTTCTCAAGAAATACCTTCCAAATGCTTCCCTCGGAAGCATTTATAAATGGCTTCGCACTGGAAAAATAAAAGTAAATAAGAAGAAAGTAGACCAAACATATCGTCTCGAAATAGATGACGAAATCCAACTCCATTTTCATGAGGAAGAAATGAAAATGATGCAACTGGAGGAAAAAAACGAAAAAAATATTTCCCCCATCACACTCGAAGTACTGTATGAAGATGAATTTCTGATGGTGATAAACAAACCAGCAGGAATCAATGTCCATCCTGGGGATCATAAAACCTCTGAAGTTTCTCTAATAGAACTCATCCATGATCAGCTAGATGGGCGATATGATAGCCTTTCTTTTCGTCCTTCTCTCGTTCATCGTATCGATCGTGATACGAGTGGTGCGATCCTAATAGCAAAAGAAAAAAAGACTCTCGAAATACTCCTATCTCTTCTCCAAACTGGAAAAATAGAAAAAATCTACCATGCGATCGTGATCGGAAAACCTCCGAAACCACGAAATACCATAACTGCAAAACTCGAACGCCGAGAGAATGCGAAAGATGAGGCAAAAGTAATCGTGAGTCCAAACGGACAAGAAGCAATAACCCATTACACAACTATCAAAGAAAATATTCACGAGAAATATAGTCTACTCGAATGTCGCATCGAAACGGGTCGAACACACCAAATTCGTGTTCATATGGCACATGAAGGAATGCCAATTCTCGGCGACAAAGCGTATGGAAACCTTCGAGAGAATAGCTTCGCGAAGAAAAATTATGGAATCGAGCGGCAGCTTCTTCATGCATATTCTCTCACTTTTTTGCATCCGATTCTTCAGAAAGCAATGCAGATAACTGCGCCGTATCCGAAAGACTTTCGTGACATAATATCGTAAGAGACAAATATCTTCCAATTCGTCAACTTCAAGTTTTTGTTTTTCGGGAAGAGATATGCTACGATACAGGAAATACCAATATACATTTCCTCTCATGCATACCGATCCATTTCTTGCTCTCGAAAAAAAACAGAAACAAAAAGGAATCTTCTCATCTCTTGGAAACACATTCCGTTTTCTTTTTTCTTATCTCTTGGTAACTGGCGGGGTATTCTTCTTACTCCTCGCGATTCTCAATTATAGTGCCTATTCGACACGTATATTCAACTATATCAACCCTGATGCACTTCTCGCCGCACGCGATCAAGTACAGAATATACTTTCTTCTTCTAGTATAGAAGTCCACGCATCGGAAGCGCTACAAACCGAAAAAGTAGAATCTCTCGAAAGTGTAACAGAAAAACTTCTTGATTCCAATCCTGAGATCGTCTACAAGGATTCTTATTCCGCACAAGAATTGCTCGCCAGTGTCAGCAATACAACGAAGAAAACGAGCTTCGCACTCGCGCCATACGAAAATCGAATTATTATTCCTCGAATCGGGAAAAATATTCCACTGGTTGATGTGCTTGTAGATTCACATCCTGATTACCAGGTCATGCATGAAACATTCATGGAAGAACTCAAGAAATGAGTCGTACGCTATCCTGGAACAGCAAAACCAGGAGAAATTGGAAATGTTTTTATTTTTGGACACTCCTCAAATTATCCATGGATTCAGAGTCAATACAACGATGTCTTCGCACTTCTCGACCAACTCCAGAATGGCGATGAAATCACAGTGTATTACTATCAGAAGAAATACACCTATCGTGTCACGGATCGTGCAACCGTAAAACCTGGAGATATCGAAGCGCTTCAGAATCGTGATCCCACAAAAAAAGAACTCTCACTTATGACTTGTTGGCCAGTTGGAACAACCCTCGAACGTTTGATTATATTTGCAGAACTTGTTGAAACACCATAATTTCTTTCTATGGATTCTACTACCCTCTTCCAGTACTCTCTCGATAACCTTTCCCTCTATTCTCCCAGTTTGATAGGAATTATTGTTGGAACTATTATTTTGCTCACACTCACAATCCTGATTCACTATATACTCCTCTATGGAGAGATTGTCCGGATACTGAGCATCGAAAGAAAACAATTCGAGAAAAAGAAACATATACTCTCTGATCTGATTCTCATGAAGGATATTCAGACGGAAATGGAAGCAGAAATCGAAAAAGCTATGCTTAAATCTACATTTCAATAATCTATAACAAAAAATCCTCCTAGATCCATTGTAGGAGGATTTTTATTATGAATTTTTTGGAACTTTGTAATATTCGAGCAAGTATTTCGCAATCTCAGAAAAAAGTGCCGATGATGTTGTCTCAGAATAGACAGAAGTACGTGGGCGATTCAGACTCACGATGAGCACGAATTTCGGATTATTCGCTGGAGCGAATCATCCATAAGAAGTGATAGTATGCCCCAGATCGGAATTCATGATACGGTTCTCATATCCTCATTTCATCGGAATTTGAGAAGTTCCTGTCTTTCCAGCAATGGTATATCCAGCAACTCATCCTTTTTTTGCGAAACCATTTTCTACACCATCTACTAACATAGCGACTACTTTCTTTGCTGTATCTTCCTTGATCACGCGACGAATTGGAGTCGGAATGGTATCTACCTTCTTTCCATCATTGTACTGGATAGATTCGACGATATATGGTTGCATATAGACACCTCCATTCGCGATCACAGAATATGCAGCTGCCATCTGAAGCATCGTCGCATTGATACCTTGACCGAACGACATAGTGAAGAACTGGGTTCGAGACCATTTCTCATATGGAGCAATCTGGGAATAATACTCTCCATCGAGCGTGATATTCGACTTCGCTCAGAATCCGAAATCACGAATATATTTATCGAAAAGTGATGGTCCAATCTTCTGGATAATATCAATCATACCAACGTTACATGACCAATCGAGCGCATGCAGATACGTATGTCGGCCAGTACATTGGCTCGCCAAATTACTAATCTTGGTTGTTCCTCATCCATAATCAAGCTCAACATATCATTTATCATAATAGGTATCATCTGGATTTATTTCTCCTGTATCAATACCGATAGCTGTCGTGATTGCCTTGAATACAGAACCTGGTTCATAGAGGGCAGTAATAACATCATTCACATATACTCCAGCACCGTATTTATTTTTATACATATATTTTGGAATTGCTGGACTCTCTATCTCTATATCAGTCGCTTGCCTGAGGTTCAATCTTTTGCCATCAACATTCGCGAAAAATGCACCACTTGAAGTATCGATAACATAGAGATTTGTACCAAAAAGATCAAAACTCGGATTCGGATATTTCATGTAATCTACTCGTTCCATCTCATATACATCCGTGAAGTTATTTGCATCATAGTCAGGATAATTCGCCATAGCAATGATTGCTCCTGTTTTTGGATTCATGACGATCACACTTCCCTTATTCGCACGATATTCTTCGACTGATTTTTGGAGCATAGCAGAAATCTGTTTTTGAATATTGCGATCAATTGTCAGATTCACATCAGCACCATTTTTGAGTGTGATGAAATCTTTTGAGACATATCCGCCAATCGGACGACCTGAACTATCTTTCGTCACAACTTGTGTCGGACTCTCTGATTGCAAAAGTTCATCGAAATATCACTCAACTCCATATTTCCCATTCCCTTCCCCATCGACGAAACCCGTAATCTGACTTGCAATATTTTGTTCTGGATAATATCGTACGAGATTATCTTCTATCTTGAGAAAATCATAAATAGAATCCTCCTTTTTTAATTGTTTACTATTGATAGCTAGTTTTTCGGCATCCATTCTCTTGGTGATCGCATCACGAGTAGTCACACTCATCTTTCTGATAATTTCCAGATGTCGCTTTTTTCGTATTTCGAATTTTGGGAGCAATTCTTCTTGTGTTTTTCCGAGTGCAAGAGAAAGTCGGGCTACCAATTCTGCTTTATTTTGGACTTTTGTTGGATTGAGATAGAGATTATTGGAGACAAAATAGAGTGCAGAATCTTGCCAATCATCTATTTTCTGAATCACATCTTCCGCCAGAGTATCGGCTACGCTGACACTTTCGATTGGTGCATCCATTTTAGTGAGAAGATAGAGACGGATTTTCTCCTTCATCTCTGTCACGGTCATATCAGCACGAGTCGAAAAATCTTCTCGTAGATATGAACTCATATTCGAGAGACACTCCGAAGTGTTTCGGCAAAACTCGTCGAATACTACATCGGTCAAAAACGAAAGTAGCTTGTCTCGAGAACCCGACTGGGATGGGTCTATAGCGAGATTTCCGAGATTGGTCGATACTGCCAATGCACCATGCAATGAATCATCAGAAGAAAAAATCGATCCACGAGACGCAGGATTTCTGAGTATCATTGTTTGCTGATCTTTCGCTTTCTGTGCATAGAATGCATGATGAATGACTGTGAAACTAAACGCAGTAAAGAGAAGGAGCAGTATATATGCAATTGCAATATACCAAATAATCCCAATCCTATCGAGTGAACGAAAATAACGATAGAGAAAATTGATCAGATGTTCAAGGGAAAATTTCATAGAAGATTGGTCTTATTTTTGCATCTGGGGGAAACTATTGTGGAAAAATCTGGAAATCACGAAATTTCGCAAAAAGCTCAAGCGTCGGAGTAGAAGTGATAATCGTGATGTGAAATTGTCACTGATCAGCAAGGATACGAAGAATATCGAGATTCCGAATACGATGAGGATATTGATAATCCTCATCTCAGAATGCGTCTTCTATATAGTAAATCTGCTGGTACTGCGCGAGATTATAATAAAGAAGTCTCCGAGTTCAAACTATTATTTTCTCTTTTCAACCATATATATTCATCCACTGTTTTGCCTTGTGAACTGGTGTCGAATCCGTGAGAACTCGTGAGGAAATCGGAAGCATATCTCATACAAGCGAAAAGAGAAAAAAGTCGTCAGGAAAAAGAAATGCACTTCCCGATTGGAAGTATTTCTCGATATCTGAAGTGGAAAAAGCATGACTCGTATAATGGTGAATCTGATATTTTCGTCGTATTTCAGAAGGTTCTGGAATCGCAGTATTTGTTTCGATTATATAGTTTTTCTTATCCAGACGACTCAGGAGTGGTACTGGTAGAAAGATACGAAGCACCTTGTGAAGGGGTATGAAGTATTGTCGAGCTATAGCAAGAATCATGGAAATCTGATATTCCTCCAAGAGCGGGATACTCGCAATCACTGATATCACTGGTCGCAATGATCCAATATCTGTCGATACAGGAACTTCCTCGAGAATCTCAGACACAATTCCTTGTTCGATATTATTTCCAAAAGGAATCTCCACAAGACACCCAACTTGTATCTGTTCTTGCCAGTCTGAGTGGACAAAATACGTGAAAGGTTCGAGAGAAATCGTGTGCGAGAATGGAATAACAGAAATATACATAAAAAAATCCCCCGGATTATACGGGAGATAGGAAGAAATACAACTTAGAGTCCAAGAGACTTCTTGAGGTCTTCAGCTTTTTGTGCATCTTCGTTGGCTTTTGCATTTGCTTTTTCTTCTTCGGTATAGATATCCTTGAGTTGTTCCCATTCATTCTGAGCTTTGATAACGAGACCCTTGATAATCTCCCCTTCTGTTGGCATGAGCTTGCGAAATTCGACACGCTCATCTTCGAATACCTTGACCAGCTCATCAACTTGGAACTGAGAAAGCGTCGGAATCGCATCGATGACACGTTTCTTCTCGAAAGTTGAAAGTGAGAGGGAATGTTCGAGAAGATCCATGAAAGCTTGTTCTGCGAATGTCGTGAGTGGATGAACAAGAAATCGCTGGAAAATCGTATCATTCGAAGTCTTCGGACGTGGCGGAGGTGGTGGTGGAACTGGGGCTTGTCCGCCAGCTGGAGGTACTGGAGGATTTGTTTCTGCAGGAACACCAGCTGTATCGTCAGTAGGAGTAGTCATAGAGAAAAATTATGCGCGTATTATACAGGGTTTTTTGGATTTTCAAACTTTTTGTTAGGTGCGGAACTTTCGTGCTTCGACAAAAGCAACAACTTCCTGCCAAAGAGTATCAGAAATATCAGCATTGTTCCAAACAACTTCTACATCTTCATCTTCACCGAATTCCTCAAGCATCTTGTAGATTTTGAGTGCGTTGTCGAAATCTGTTACCTCGATGAAATTCTTCGCAACATATCCAATTCCAGCAGAAAGAATCTCATATCCAGCATCCAGAAGAGCTTTCTTCACATGAATCAAATCCGCCTTATCAGTGACAATTTCGATTGTTTCACTTTCTATATGGTAATCTTCCGCATCAGTGTCGAGAATCGTGAGTTCGAATGCATCGATATCATCGAGTTTCTGAAGAATAATCTGTCCCTTGTAGTCGAACATGAAGTTCGAGACGGAACCAGTCTCCCCCATATTTCCTCAAAATGCAGAAAAAATATGACGGATATTCGGGGCAGTACGATTGCGATTGTCAGTAAGCGCACGAACAATAATCGCCACTCCACCAGGTGCATATCATTCATAAAAAATTTCCTCCACTTTTGCTCCTTCTTTATCGAGTCAGGCACCGCGCTTGATGGCACGATCAATCACATCTGCGGTCACTCCGTCTTTTTTGGCTGTGTGAATCGCATCTGCGAGAGCATTGTTCTGCGTCGGATCTGCACCACGCTCAGCCGCAAGAGTGATGAGTTTCGCATGAAGTGTATTTATTTTTGCCTTTGCTTTAGCATTTTTATCTTTCTGAGCCTGGACTGTTGGTCAGCGTCACATAGTATCTCGAATAAGGGATAAAACGTGAGGAACTATATGAAAAAAAAGGGAAAGCGCAAGTAGATACGATCATATATCTAATTATCGAAGTTCTTTCCATCAATATGATGGATTTGCCATGCTTAATGTAATATTTGATCATGTGAGTTTATAGGTGCTTCCTGGTGGAACAATAGCATTTACTCATCAATTATAGGCATTGGTTGTATAATGATCAACTATCATGTCATCAACATACAAACTGGCGTCTGATGATCCACTTACTGGAGCAGCAACAACTATATTCACAAAAATTGGTTTAGAAGTAGTATTTGTATAAGTAGTATTCATGGTTCTACTTAAAGTTACATCTTGCCATGTTTGTTCGTATCATACTCCCCCAGCTGAACTCGAGAGAGTAGCAACCTTTCCGTTCAGATCATTCAGATTATTGATAATCTTTTGGACTAAGGTCTGTGTCACTGGCTGTCCAGCTTCTCATTCGCTAGAGTCAATGCTCAACCAAGCTGCGTATCCAGCTCCGAGAAAAATAACAATAGCGAAAAATATAGAAACCTGAAAAAAGACAGATTTTATAGCTCGCAAAAAAAATGAAGAAGATCTTGTTCCGTTCTCGGAACCCTGGCGAGAAACTGACATACTAATAAAATTGTTATAAAAATAGTAATTCTTCTTGATTGTAAGAGTTTTTCTATATTTGCAAATTTTTTATCGCTTCTGTATCCAGTAGACCCACTCCTGATTCCCTGCCTCACCAACAAGCGTCGACTTCTCTTTTTGCAATATTTCGCATCAAGTATCATGTACACATTTCTCGAACCGATTCATAGCATCCTGTACAGATTTCTCATCTTTCGGCACTCCCGTTTTTCTGAGATGTTCCTTCCCGACTTCGAACTGGGGTTTGAAGAGAAGGATAATATCTGTCTCTCTGTCAGCAAAAGAGCAAATACTCGAAAATAATTCAATCAGTGAAATAAATGATGCATCACAGACAATAATTCCATAACTATTCATTGAGGTAAAGTCTCGAATATCAGTTTCTTCATAACTCGTGACTCTTGCATCATTTCGGATCGTCTCATGAAGTTGATTGGTTCAGACATCCACTGCATCCACATGTGCTGCATTATATTCAAGCAAAACCTGCGTAAATCCTCCCGTCGAAGCACCAACATCGAGACAAGTACTTCCTGATACTTTTTGCAGAAGTTTCTCATTGTCTGACTTTTCGAGAAAACCGATGAGTTTCTCTGCGCTTCGCGATACCCAATGAACGCGGCGATCTTCTTCGATATCTATCACATCATTTTCTGTGACTTCGAATGAAGTCTTCGTGATACTCTTTCCATTCACAGAAATAAGCCCAAGAGCAATCAGTTGCTGAGCTTTGTTTCTTGTAAAAGAATATCTTTCTGCTAGTGCTACATCGAGTCTCATAACCATTCATTTATAGAACTCTCAACCTTCGAGAAAACTTCCGTAGCAAGAACTTCTTTCTCGTCTTTCTGGAACTGCGAAAGCACCCAATCACTCACACTATACCGCTCATCACGACCGATCCCAATCTTGATACGAGCAAATTCATCTGTCCCAAGTTGCTCGATAATACTGCGAAGTCCATTCTGTCCGCCATGACTCCCCTTCGCACGAAACCGAACTTTCCCAAATTCCATATCAATATCATCCGAGATGACGAGAATATCTGTTTTTGGATTGAGCTTATAGAAATTCACCAAGCTCGCAACACCCTGTCCCGAGAGATTCATGAAGGTTGTGGGTTTTAGGAGAAAAGCTTTCTCCTGACCGAGCATCCCTGTTGCAATTACTCAATGAAATTTCGAATCCTGCCAATCGTCGAAACCGAAAGATGTCCGAATCTGGTCTACCATAAAAAATCCGACATTGTGTCGAGTATTCACATATTCCTTCCCTGGATTTCCTAGACCAACAATACATTTCATAGGAAGAAAGATACGAAAAAAATGGAAGAAATCAATAATTTCCCGAGAAATGGAACGGAACTTCTTTCTAGAAATACTTATTATAAATACATATATAAAATCGACCATACAAAATCTTTGACCATTCTATCGGAAACATGATAGAATACCTATGTAATATTTTCATTATGAAAAAAATTCTTCTTTACATCGTGGCATTCTTTTTGTTCTCATTTTGCAATGTCCATGCAGCGGAAAATAATCATCGAGGATTTCGCGATGCATTTTTCGCATTCAATACTGAAATCGAGAAAGTAATCGTAAGTGCTGGAGATTGTGCCATAATAACAGAAATGCCAAGTGCTGGAGATAGGCTTCGAGCTTCTATTTCTCGAAAAGGATTCACTTGGACGAATCCAATTCACTTCACTCAACCATAATTTCTTTTTTCTATGGAAGCCTCAAAATTCCTCCTGCTTGTTGATGATGTGATCAAGAATGATATTTCTGATCTGCATATCACGCCTCAGGACTATCCATATATCCGAAATGCTATCGGAGAAATTGTTCCCGTGGAAGCTTTCTGAAAGCTCAACGACGAGGATATTGCGACTATTTGTACCATTTTTCTTGGACGTCCGTTCACCGAAAGAACTCTGGATGTTTCCTATGAACGAACTGGAACTCGTTTTCGTGTCAATATTTCTCAAGTATTGAAAGGTGTCTGCATCTCCATGCGTACGATTCCTTCTGTGATCCCAAAACCAGAAGATATTCTCCTCACGAAAGAACTCCTCAATCTCACACAAGTGGAGAAATGAATCATCCTCGTCACTGGCCCAACTGGAAGCGGAAAAACGACGACAATGGCAGCCATGATCGAACACATCAATCAGACAAGTTCTCGTCACATCATCACACTCGAAGATCCAGTGGAATTCGTCTATGAGAACAAAAAATCACTCATCCACCAACGAGAACTCGGGAAACAATTCGATAGTTTCGCGGAAGGAATTCGTGGAATTCTCCGTGAAGATCCGGATGTGATTGTCGTCGGTGAAATGCGTGATCTAGCCACCATAGAAACCGCAATCACTCTCGCAGAAACAGGGCATCTCGTATTCTCGACGCTCCATACGAATGATACTATCCAGACAATAGACCGAATTATTCAATCATTTCCTGCGGCTTCCCAGAACCAGATCCGCATGCAACTCTGACTCGCGCTGACGGGCGTTATTTCTCAGATGCTTCTGCCGAGAGCTGACCAATCTGGACGCGTCGTCGCTCGTGAGATTATGCTCAATAATGATTCCGTTCGAAATCTCATCATTCGTGGTGAAACACAACACATGTATTCTATTCTCGAAATATCGAAAAAAGATGGAATGATGCTCATGGATGATGCGATTCTCACGCACTACAGAAATGGGCTCGTCTCACGTCATACTATCGAGTGATTCATTCGCGATCGTGACCGAATCAATCTGTTGAACGAAGAAAATATCTAATCGATTTCATGCTAAAAAAATCCCTCTATACATCCCTTCTCACACAATGTGCCAAAAATAATATCCCTAAAAAAGAATACCATTCGGGGGATATTGTCGTGGATCATGAGACGAATCATTTTCTCTATCTTTTTGGGGATGGATGGTATACGGCATTTTCTGAGAGTCCTTTTGGAACAATCCATGAAGTGGGAGAAATCGATGCGCCGAGCACACTCGGGGAAGGTGTCTTTTTCTGATCCTACCAAAAACCGATAAAAGTCATCGCGAAATCCGAATGATATGCGTATCTTCTGGATGAGAAAAATATCGAGAAAATGACAAATTCGTATCCAGATTTTCGTGAGAATCTCATGCGAGCGTGTCTTGCCACTGCGAATGAGCGTATCCGAGAAGCAAATATCGAACGTACCCTTGACTATACCCTCATCGATACGATTGAGTCTGACACGACGAGAAGTATTCCAAAAATGCTCAAAATTCTCCAGGACACTTTTTCTCTTCCTGAAGTACTCTGGATCGAACGACACGAAATCCTCGAAAATGTCTATTCTCTCCGCTATCGTTCGACTCTCGGTATTGTGCCTGTGAATGAACGTATCGATATGGAACATTATGAACAAGAATCATATTTTCACGAGACAGATTTTCTCGGAACGAAACACGCGCATATTTTTCGACTCACATCTCGTGAGAATAATTATGGATTCCTCGTATACGCTTCGGAATCTCCACGAATTGCCGGATATATAAAAAGAATCACTGCGGATATCATCCCAAATTGTATCCGAATCATCGAAGAAAACTGGAAAAAATAGAATCCAATAATTCCTCTGTACACAATGCATTTGTCAATGAAAATACCTTCCCGATTTGGAAGGTATTTTTGGATATGGAAGCGGAAAATGCTATGCTAAATATATGAAATTCCTGAAGAGATACATCTCGTTTCTTATTCTTTGTATTTTGATTTTTTCTTCGATCGAGAAATCTCTTTTTGCGGACGAAACCGTCGTACTCCATTCACTCGATGAACTTCCGAGTTCGTATATGGACAATGCTCTGGTGTCAGCGCATGTGGATGAGAAAGAGGAAATTACAACTTCTATCATGTCTCTCGTACAAGAAAGATCAGATTACCGTTTTTTCAATACAAAAACAACACGAACTCATCTTGACGCTCCTGATACAAGATTGCAGAATTTTTCTGTACGGAAAACAGAGCAAATAGAGAACACGCTCGATGGCATGGAAAAAAATCCCATCAAAACCAATATACAAATAGGAACTATAATTCGTGAAAAAAACAAAACCGCCATCAACCCTAGCACTATCGGTATCCATGAAGTTTCTCCGACAAATAGGAAAAAAGCTGTGGAACAACTAGAAAAAGAAATGGAAAAAAGAAAAAGAGGTTTCCAAGTCAATGCTGGAACAGTGGACCCGATCACATTCGAATTCGGTATTGAAGGGCAACATTTGATTTTCTCAAAACCTGTTGCCATCAGTGTAGATACACCGAATATGACAGATGGTATCGTTGTTGATATTCTCGTTCTTCATGCGGGAGATAATGACTACAATACAAGCGGACTGACGACTGATCCAAACGCCACTTGTAATCCTGATGGAACCACTTCAAGGCCTATAAATACTGGAGTGGTACGATGAGGAAAAGTAACATTCTATACTTGTGGTGCATCGAGTTTCACCATCAATCCGACTGGATGAGTCAGTGGATCCAATGATCTCAAGCTCATCATCGGTGACTGTGGACAGTTTCAACTCTACTATGATGGGAACAACAACATCTATGGTTCTACGCTCAATCCTCCTAGTAGTGGATGTAGTAGTGCTCTTGACAGCTGGTTCGCTCTCCGAATTGGTACTACTACTTATTGGAGCGAGTCGAATAACTGGACGACGAAATCCACCGTCTGAAGTCAATCATGAAATACATATAATGGAACTACAACTCTATCAAGAACAGTGAGTGGGAAAATATATGAACTTATCTTGAATTGGGAATACATAGCTCCGAATAAATATTTCACAATTGATTGGGAAGTGAATATTCCATCTGGAAATTCTAGAAATGTTATTTTCTATATCGGAAATGATTCGATGGTATGAGGAAATGATGCAAATGATGTTGGATATTCTGGATCTCTTCCCTCTCGCACTATTTGAGTATATGATAATGTACTCGATCAAATGTCTGCCATACGATACCTCTCAGGAATCACATGGACAGCAGCGGAAGTATGACCGTATGGAACTATTAGGAATCGTATCTCTGGAGGACGGAATTTTGCAGATACTATCCAAACTACTTCCGGAGATCTCGGATTCTGAGTGAATTGGAATTTCGGATCGACACCAGGTGCATACACAGGAAAAATCGCATGGAGAGTAGTGCCATATACGCAAGAAAATATTCCTGATGTGATATCTGGTATCGGTCAACCAACTCCAGAACTCCAAGTATGACAAATTTCGACTATTCCGATCACAGTGACAAATGTGGGAAATACGAGTTCTACTGGCATACACACAGTTGTCATGACTATTCCTGATAATATTTTGTGACCTCTGAGCACATTCTCGAATAATGGATGGTCATGTGGTGTGCAGATAGGCTCAGAAGTCACATGTACGAAAAATATGACTCTCAATTTATTGGGGAATGATACTGTCAATATTCCTGTGAATCCCCAAATAGCAGCAAGTAACACTACAGCCCGATTCTTGGCAACTGTCAGTAATGCAAGTGAGAGTGACACAAGCAATAATGGATCCTATGTAGACCTTCAAGTCAGTGTTGCTCCTCCTCCTGTCGATACAACCGCCCCAACTATGCTTGGGACCAATGTGTCAGATGGATCACTGATTCCGAGTGGGAATTTCATTTTCTCGTTCTCGTATTTCGATGATGGTTCCAATATCGATATTACCACACCAACGACAAAAATATATTCCTGGAATGCCGGAACTTCTACATGGAATACGAGTGATCTTGCTCCAACATATGCGACGACACTCTGAGTTACTACACACACTGGAACTTTCCAGATACAGAATCTCCCTTTCGGAAAATACCGATTCGACCTCACCGTGAAGGACAACAATGGAAATACGAGTAATCAAAGTGTGACACTTTTTGTCGATGCAGTGGAATGGACCATCAGTGCTCCAACGTATGACATCGGAGGACAACAGACAGATATCACGGGATTCGGAAGTGGCGAACTCCTTATCACCGTGAAAACTGTTGGTGCTGGATTCGATCTCACGATGCAGCGAACCCAGGATCTCACGATGGAAAATGGAACAATCAGTGTCTGGAATGAAACAAATGGATGGTGATATGATCTCTACAATATGAACTATTCAGGAAATCTCACAGCACATGGAACATCCCAAACACTCGCGAGTGTCTCGAAAAGCATCAATCAATCATGACAAAAAAATACGTATATATATCGGGTGAAATATGGAATGAAAGCGAGTATCATGAGCTCGCCTGGAGATTACCTTGGGAAGCTTCAATTTGGGATTAATCTAAACTACTAAACATAAAAAATACGCTAGTCAATATATTTTCTCATTTCTTTTCGAAATTTAATATTTCTGTAATAATTGGTTTATAAAATGGGTTCGTCGAAAGATTGTTTTCGACATTATCTTGCAAGATAAAAATCCTATTTTTTTACTCAATTTTTCTTTGGCTCTTGCCTAGAAGAAAGTAATTCCTATTAATTTTGTGATTTGAGCTGATTTATGAGACCCCAACAATGGAGTAAATGTTATAGTTGGCACCCATCTTACAAGCATAGTAACCGTTCCAATTAAATAACTTTTATTACCTACTTTCATTATGTATAAATTATTAGTAATCTGTTTTCTTATTCTCCTCCCTTTTTCTCTATTGAAAAGCATTTCCACTCATGCTGAAGTTATTTGAAACGGTCCATATCCATGATGTCTGGAGAAGCTTGCATCAAATCCTACAGTTCCTGACTTCAAGAATTTCTATCATGATTGGATTGATTCAGGAACATTTAGTGGTTCATTAAAATCCGCAGAAGAATGGCTCTGTACCTTTTATGTAATGGGGGGTTCACCAATGTTTTGAGATATACAGATAACTCAGGTGATTCCTGTATATTTCCCACTTAAAAATCATCCACAGATATATCAATTTGTTTATACTGGACAAGAATATGCTACACGTAATGTTTTTAAGACGTGAGCATGATTATTTTGGTGAGTATCTGCTTATTCTAATTTCTATGAGATGAGATGAGCTCGTTGGTTTGTAGGTGGTGCACTTTGATGAATTAACCCTGATGCCTACCTCACTTCCCAGAAAGAACCCTTCGCCTCCGCCCCGATGCTCCAAATGTACTATTATCTCGGGCAACCTCTCCTCGTTGCTCGTAGTAGCACAGGAATAGTGACTGATGTTTTCTTCCAGTGAAGAACCATCGCGAATCCTATGGAACGCGCGAAGAAGTATCTCGGGAAGAAATGGTATAGTCCATAATTGTTTATTGGAACAAGAAAATCCCCCTAATTACGGGGGATTTTTGGATGGATTTTTTCTATTCTCCTTTCACTGAGAGATTGTAGCTCTGTCCAGCGCTCGTGAGCAATGCATCGACAGGAGCAAGATTCACTTCACCAGAGAGGGTTGCAGAGAGTGAAGTGATGATCTCCCCTGCTTTGATTTGTTTTTTATTGTCTGAGAATTTTACCATGTAGACTCATGGTTCATTCGAGAGAACAGATACACTTGGATCAGACGAAGTGAGTCCGAGAAATGCATCTGGATTCCCAAGGAGAGAAAGTGAGAGCATGTCTACATCATATGCGTCTTTTCCAAGACGAAGATCGATCTGATTTCCTTTTCGTTCCACCATGATATCCGCGGAATAATTCACTGTCTCTTCAGCACCCGCATCGAGTACGTTCGAGAGGAGATATGATTGAGGATTGAGTTGATTCAGACTTGCCACTGCACCGATAGAAAAAGTAAGTGCTATGATAGTTGAATTTGTATATTTGCGGATATTCGCATTACGGTATGATGTAAAAAAATCTTTCATAATAAAGAAAAATACGTATACTTCAGGGAAAATTTTCCCTATCTGGAAATAAAATATTCTGTTCTGAATTTTATCCTATTCTTTTCATTCTGTCAAATTTTCTCTCATTTCATGCACTTGAAATCTTATTTCTTCATCTTGCTCATTATCTTCTGATCCAGTAGCGCCTCTACTCTTCTTCTACTCTACTATATGAGTCCTGAGAAAGATATACAAACCGCGCTGATTCTGATGAGTATCTCTCTTCTGCTTGCGAGTTCGAGCATACTTTCTATGCTGATTTTTTTCGTGAAGAAAATCTACTATCGTGGAGATGTCACAATGTCGACTATGAACGCGAGTCTTCGACAGGCGATCCTTATTACTCTTGGATGATTTATGATGTTCACTCTCTACGTTCTCCATCTTTTCGAGCCAAAACTCATCATGATTGTCTGGGCAGCTGTCGGGTGTCTCGAAGTCATGGCACAAGCAGTCGAATAACCCGATTATTATGAACTATCTTAAACCTTTCAAAAAGCGATCGCTTTTCATCACTTTTATCATCCTTGTATTGATAGGATTCTGAATCTGGTGGTATTTCACTGATATTGCTATTATGTTCGGGAATTATGGAAAAACCCATACCTATATCGATATTTCTTTATCGGTAGTTATGATTCTTGGATTTCCACTTTTCCTGATTGGGATACTCTACAAGGGTATGCTATTCGGACATAGAGAAAATCTCCATCACAAAACAGGAATCGGAACACTCTCAGGAATTATCGGAACTATCATATCAGGATCTTCTTGTTGTGGGCTTACACTTGCATCTTATTTTGGACTCCTTCCACTGATGAGCATGCTTCCCTATTCAGGACTCGAGATCAAGATCCTCGGAACCGCCGGGCTTCTCTGGGCAATCCAGGATACATATAAAAATCTCGAAGTATGTCGAGTGGGAAAGAAAAAATAATATTTATTCCGTCCTCAGTGCATCAATTGGCTTCAATTTCGCGGCCTTGTACGCTGGAAATATCCCGAAAAATAGACCAGTTCCAACAGAGAATGAAAGAGCAAGCAATATCTGGTTTGTCGTAATCACGGGTGTAATTGCGGTAGTTATCGATGTAATCGTAAAGACAATGACATAACTCAAAAAGATACCGATAGCACCTCATACAACTGTCAAAAGTACCGACTCGACGAGAAATTGTTCGATGATATCACGACTCTTGGCACCGATTGCCTTCCGGATTCCGATTTCTTTTGTGCGTTCAGATACAGTCACGAGAAGGATGTTCATCACTCCAATTCCTCCGACGATGAGTGATATTGCGGCGATTCCTCAGAGAAACAGTTTCAATGTGCTCGTGATACTCGAGAGTGTATCGAGTGTATCTTCTTGACTCGAGACTGTGAAGGTTGCATTCGCAGAATCTGCAATTCAGAGAACTTCAAGGAGTTTTTCTGTGACGGCATCTTTGGTTGTGGTCATGTTTTCTTCAGAGTCTACCATGACAGAAATTGAGGAGAGGTATTTTGTTCCTGCAAGAGATATTTCAGCAGTAGTGATTGGTACAAAAACAGCAGAATCAGAACTGTTTCGACCACCAGATCATTTTGACTTTGTGACACCAATAACAGTATAGAGACTATTTCCGATTTTTATCGTCTTCCCGATTGGATCCTCTGTTTCGAAGAGATTTGTTACCACTGTTGGTCCAAGGACTGCCACTTTTTCACGATTATCGACAGCAGATTGTGTGATAAAAGTTCCTGCCGTAACACTCGTATTATTCACGGTTTCATAGTCTGGAGTCACCCCATTGATAATAGCGCTCGTATTATTGTCACTGTAGACCAATTGTTTCGAAGTGTTGATGAGTGGCGCAACTTTGGAAACATGCTCGATTTCCTTGATGATTTCGACATGATCCATCGTAAAAACTTTCGTATTACTTCCACCTATTTGACGGACATTCCCAGAATTTTGACTGCCTGGAGAAATCGTGAGAAGATTTGTTCCCAATGCTGAAACGGTATTTACAATACTACTCGTTGCTCATTCCCCAACAGCAAGTAGAACTACCACAGAAAGAACTCAAATAATAATCCCCAAACTCGAAAGACCAGCTCGCATTTTATTGGCAAGCATATTTCTGAGCGCAAGTTTTGTCGTTCGAAGAAGGTTCATAGGAATAAATAAAAACTATACAATTTCCCCATCAAAAATCTTTACCATTCGCTTTGCGGCTTTTCCGATTTTTTCATCGTGGGTAATCAGAACAATTGTTCGTCCTTCATCATTGAGTGACCGAAATATTTCGAGAACTTCTTGTCCTGTTTTTGAATCCAGTGCTCCTGTTGGCTCATCTGCCAGTAGTACAGAAGGTGCGCCGACAATTGCTCGGGCAATAGAGACACGTTGTTGTTGTCCTCATGACATTTCTGTTGGTCTACTATCATACTTACTCGAAAGTCCAACACGATCCAGTGCTTGTTTCGCAAGACGTTCTTTTTCTGTCGCACCCATTCCTTGATAATCCAATGGCAACATAACTTGTTCCAATGCTGTGAGACGAGGAATGAGATTATATCATTGGAAAATAAAACCAATTTTCTTGCCACGAAATTCTGCTTCATCATTGTCTGTGAGTTTCGAAGTATCATGTTCATCGAGAAAATACTCTCCCGTCGTCGGACGATCGAGAAGCCCGATAATATTCATGAGAGTGGATTTTCCACTTCCTGATGGCCCCATGATGGCAACAAATTCTCCATCTTGAATAGTGAGATTAATTCATTTCAAAATATGAATCGTCTCAATACCAACAACATAGTCTTTCGTGATGTTTTTCAATTCGAGCATAACAAATATTTTTTTGAAGTATTTTCTAGAATCCAGGAGGAGGACCACCCATCCCACCACCCATCATGCCACCGTTACTTGTATTTCTCGTTGAGGTCGAAGATGATGATGTTCTTGTAGTTGTTGAGGTGAAAATAGGAGTGTACGAGATAGTTTCTCAGACTGTCAGTCCTGAGAGTATTTCTGTTTTTCCGTCACTTATGGTTCCGATAGTAACTTCACGTTTCTCTGTTGATGCGTTTATTCCTCGACCTGTCTGAATATTCACATAACTTTTTCCATTTTCTGATGTGATAGCTCCGGAGGGAATCAAGATGACATTTTCTTTGTTGGAAACAATGATGGTGACGGTTGTTGTCATATTAGACATGACATTCACTCACTCTATAGAGACGCCGACTACTGCCGTATATGATACAACACCAGAAGTGATGGTTGGAGTAGCAGATATCGAAGTCACGACTCCGGTGAAGGTCTGAGTTGGGAATGCATCGAGAACTACTCTTGCTTCCATTCACTCTTGTACTTTCACGATGTCGATCTGGTCAAGTGAGAGTTCTATCTTGTAGGTGTCCTTGTTCGCGACGAGGATACCTTCATTCGTTTCAGCACTTTCTCCGACTTTCCATGGGATGTCTTCGACGGTTCCCGAAAAACTCGCGATAATCTGATAGTCCTTCATACCTTCTTTCACTTTTTGGAGCGATATTCTCGCAGATTCAACCTTACTCTTTGCAGAACGAATTTCCGATGTTTTCGGGCCATTGATCAATTCATTATAGCTATATTGATTTTGTGTAATAGTATTTTGCTGACGAGCAATCTCGTTTTGACTCGATATTCGTTTTACTTCCTGATCTTTTTTGAGTTGTTCGAAATCTTGTTCTGCTTTCTTGAGACTGTTTTGTGCACTTACGAGCGATTGTTCTTTCGCGGTAATGGTATTTTTGTCAGAGAGTGCCTGGAGATCATCACTGCCATAATTTTTCAGAGTTGTGTACGTAGAATTGAGAGATGAAAGTTTTGAGGCGAGAGTACTTGCAATGGTTTTGGTATCGCTTTTCGTGGTGTCTAGAGTGTCACTCGACCATGTTGCATTCGCACGAGTCGCATCGAGTTCCTGGAGAATGAGACTCGTGAACTCAGACATATGTGTTGTGAGTGTACGTGCCTGCAGGAGAATATCATTCACAGTATCGAAGTCGGTATTTCCTCCATTATTTCGAATCATATTCACTCCTGTACCGAACGCTGCAACTTCTACAAGAATACTCTGATAGAAAGTATCCGTCTTTCATTTTAGAGTAGCGTTCTGATTACTAATATCCCCATACCAGTCACTGATCTTATCATCTACATATGAAATATCTTCGAGATCACTGAGAATATCTGGTATATCACGATCAATTCCTTCGACAATGAGCCATGTACTTGCCACATCTTTTTCGAGATTATTCGTATCAGTGTCAGTAGAGATATTTTTCTTGGTATATTCGAGTTCAGATTCTGTCAGTTTGACTTTTTCTCTCTGGAGATCGAGATCTGATTGGTTTTGTGCAAGTGTTGCCTTCTGTGAGATCAGAAGATTCGCATATTCCGTTTCCATGAGCTTGAGAGAAGCTTGCGACTCTTCGAGGTTTGCTTTTGCTTTGGCAATATCAGCAGCATCAGCTGGATCAAAAAGCTCATCATATGTTGCTTGTGCATCACTCAGATTCCTCTCAGCACTCTCGAGATCGAGATCTGCCGTACCAGCATCAATCTCAGCAATTACATCATCAGCCACTACAGAATCACCTTCTTTTTTATAAATGACGGAAACGATTCCGTCTTTCGCAAAAGAAAGTGTAGATTCCTCCATAGCAGAAATATTCCCCGTTGCCTTGATCGTAGAGGAGAGGGAGCCAGTAGAAACCGTAATAGTTCGGGCTGTTATTACTCGATCTGTGACAGATTTTTGTGAAAACCAATAGTAGCCTCCTCAACCAATTGCAAGCACCAAGACGCTTACAATAATCTTCTTCTTAAAAGTCATAGAGAAATAAAATTAGAATTTATGACGATAAATATAATATGTCCAGTTTAAGTGAAGTTGAAATATCTCGAAGTTTTCTTTATTTCTCGACTTTTTTCATCTCAAGAATCCGAGCAACTGCAAAAACACGTTCCTCACCACGTTCATGACAATGTGCCACCATGCCGAGATATTTTTTCCCCATGTGTGCCATATCCCCGATGCTAATCGGCGTGATTCGACGATTCGATTTCTCGTCTTTTCCTTTCAGATAGACCATCTCGATATCTTGCCCATCCATAATAGCTGATTCGATAAAATCGATACGATCCTCGCGCGACATTTGTTGCTCTGCTATACGATACTGATAGCGCGTGAGAAAACGCACAATCGCATAATCCATGAAAATATGTCGTTTCTGGATGGGCTTCATGAGAAATAATCCTTCAAATGAACGACAACGAGAAAGCGCCACATAGACTTGTCCGTGTGCGAAAGCACCGTTTCCAATATCCACCACGACATGATCGAACGTTTTTCCCTGAGACTTATGAATCGTGATAGCCCACGCGAGCTTCAGAGGAAATTGAGTGAAAGTACCTGCCACCTTCATCGTCGGTACACCCGTGATATCATCCTGCGCGTACTCATACATCTCCCATTCGAACGGCGTCACATTCACGGTTTCTCCATCATCTTTCGTGACTTCGAGATAATCCTCTCCTTCTTCATCTTTTTTGAATCCTGCGATGCGACCGATTGTTCCATTCACCCAACGACCGCGCGTATCATTCGCGACGAACATCACTTGCGCACCAATTTTTAATATCAGATGAAGTTCTGTCGGGAGATTTTTGGAATCGAAATGTCATTCTGTATAGCCGTCGAATGTCCGATGAAGTCCTGGAAGATTCCCGAGTCTTTCCGAATTCATCGTCTCTGCACTCGCATTGGTAGTCGTGAGTGTAATAGAAAAACCTTCACCCGATTCATGGCGAACTGGAAGTACTTTTCCGATGAGTCGCTCATTCAGAAGCTCTATGTCATTCTGCTCCACACTGTTATTGCGAATTTTATTGAGAAGGCCGATAAATGCATTGTCTCGCTGACGGTAAATATTCTCGAACTCGACGAAATCCATATCGAATGCCCCGTCCGTCATCACAAATGCATCGAAAAAATACGGACTCTTGTATCGTTCCATGAAAATTGGCTTCTCAGCGGAAGTGAGTACTGGTGGAAGTTGATAGAGATCCCCGATAAATACCATCTGAATACCACCAAATGGAATATGTCTCATCCCTTCACGATTGATACGAAGCGTGACATCGACCAGATCTAGGATATCCGCTCTCACCATGGAAATCTCGTCGATAATGATGGTATCGATTTTCGCAAAAAGCTCCTTATTCTTCTTCGAAGGCTTGATATCCTCTGGTGTCGTATGTGGCTTCCATCCGAAGAAGGAATGAATCGTCACCCCATGGATATTGAGCGCTGCTACTCCGGTCGGTGCAAGTACGACGACTTTTTTCTTCGTATGCAAGCGGAAATACTCGAGAAAGGTCGACTTCCCCGTTCCAGCACGACCCGTGAGAAAAACATTTCGCGATGTTGTATCGAGGAGCTGGAAAGCCTTCTGGAATGTAGGATTGAGGTCGAGTGACATAATGGTCATGAGTATATGGAAAATGAGAAAATCCAGAAAAGAAAAATCCCCTCGAATTGAGAGGAAATCTGAGATTTCAGAAATTGAGAATACGGTAAATTACCGTGAAGGTGGAAATCCAGCAAAATCATCATCTAATCTTTGATAGAAAGATAATCTATACTGTGCAACTCTGTTATCCAATGTAATACTCCCATTAAGACTTAGTCCATTCTCAATTCTTCAGCGAATAGTAGTATAAATCTCTTGTAACCTTCATTGAAGTGTCTGTAGCTTTGAATCATCTGGATCAAGTTCTTGGATATCAGAATGAATAGATACAGCATTGCTCGACTGAATGATCCCATCCAACATTTGTTCTCTCTCAGGTACCCAAACAATTGGAGCATTCCCTCGCCTTGCATCAATATGATTCCCATCTCGTGAATGGATAGTACGAAAAGTATATGCAACAATCTGTGGATATTTCTCGAGAAGACGATCAGTAAATCGAGGATTCTTATTATTTCCGATTGCCATGATAACCGAATCTTCTGGTAAGACTCCAAATTGCCTTTTAGCAATATTCATTCCAGTAAAGATATGAGTTTGTTGTGACATATTCTATAAATAATAAATAGTAATAATTACTATATACCATATTAAAATATGTCAAGTTATTTTCTTACCGTGCAGTGTAGTCATTTTCGATTAACCTCATTCGCAATACTCACCAATTTTTCTTCTGTAAAACTGGAACCAACAAAACTCAGATCAAGAACCTCTCCAGGACGATAGTTCTGGAGATAATATGCTTTCGCACCCTGAATATATGATGCTATCTCGAGAATATCTTCCTGAGAATGTACACCATCAATTACCGTCGTACGAAATTCATAATCAGGAGCGGAATCAATAATAAGCTTTATACTTTCCTGATATTTCGAAATCTCAATATCTCTTCCCGTAATCTCCTGATATTTACTCCAAATATGCTTCACATCCATAGCAACATAATCGATAAGATTTTTTTCAAGAAGATGAGCGAGTATTTCTGGATGACTCCCGTTCGTATCGAGCTTCACGAGGAATCCAAGCTCCTTGATCCGCCGACAGAAATCAGGTAAATCCTGATGCATCGTCGGCTCTCCGCCACAGATAGAAACCGCGTCGAGAATCCCTTGTCGCTTCTTGAGAAAGTCGAAGAACTCTCGTTCCTCCAGAAAAGATGCCTTGATAGAGAGAAGTTTCTCAGGAAGCACGAATTCTGGATTGTGACAGAATCCACAGCGAAGATTGCATCCGGGAGTGAAGACGACACAAGCGACTTTTCCCGGATAATCAAGAAGTGAGAGCTTCTGAAGTCCAGATACTAACATGCGCACGCTTGGTTACTCATACTCTCTTTCTCATCGAAATACTTCCGCGTGTAGAACTCGGATTTTTTTCCTTTGTTGAACTGTGTTACTGGGCGATAGTAACCCATGACACGAGTGTAGATCTCACAGCGAGTTCGCTCGATCTTGTTGCCATTGGCATCGAAGAAGTGGTCCATAGAAAAGAGGGGTGAAAGAGTAAGAATTTGAAAATGTATAGGTATTCTTCCTTATGCAAATTTTTCGTATTTGTCAGTGCAGATTTCTGTGAAGAAATGCAAACTGTTTGAGTGAGGTACGAACGAGTTTTTGCATTTTAGGAAATCAAACTCGTACAAATACCAAAATGAAGCATGGAAGATTTGGAAAGATTTTTGGTACTTTTGGTCTCACAAAAGTACGCTCAGATTCAGAAATACTGGATTGCTTCATTCTTCGCAATGACAGGAACTTTATAGCAAGATTGTTTCGAGTTCCTGTTTTTTCTCAGCATCCGCCGTGTATGGGGCTCGGGCATTCATATCGAATTTCTGACCAGTGAATCCGATCTCTGCATCACATTTCGGACAAAAATCATGCTCTCCATTGACGTAGCCATGCTTCGGACAGATGGAGAATGTCGGTGTCACTGTGATATATGGGAGCTGGTAGTTCTCGATCACTTTTCGTATGAAGTTCTTGCACGCCGTAGCATCAGAAATTCGCTCTCCCATGTAGAGATGTAGAACCGTTCCTCCGGTATACTTGCACTGGAGATCATTCTGATAGTCGAGCGCTTCGAAGGCATCGTCTGTGAAGTTCACAGGAATCTGTGTCGAATTCGTGTAGTATGGATTCACTTCCGTCCCTGCCTGGAACATTTCTGGATGCTGACGCTTGTCTTCACGGGCAAATCGGTAGGTCGTTCCCTCTGCGGGTGTTGCTTCGAGGTTGTACATGTTTCCTGTTTCTTCTTGATATTGTTTCAGAACTTCTCGCATCATGTCGAGAATCTCAGTGGCGAATGCGCGACCGAAGTCTGTGGTGATATCTTCCTTCCCGTTTGTGAAGTTCATGATCGCTTCATTCATCCCATTGAGCCCAATCGTAGAAAAATGGTTTCGGAAGGAACGAAGATACCGGTAGGTGTATGGATAGAGTCACTTTCCGAGCCACTCAGAGAGCACCTTACGCTTGATCTCGAGGGAGGTTTTCGCGAGATCCATGAGCTCATAGACTCGGAGTTTGAATCCTTCTTTATCGCCTCTATGGAGGTATCCGATACGCGCCATATTAATAGTCACCACTCCAATAGAACCGGTCATTTCTGCAGAACCGAAGAGTCCATTTCCTCGCTTCATGAGTTCTCTGAGATCGAGCTGGAGACGGCAACACATCGATCGTACCGCTCCTGGCTTGTAGGCATCAGGATTCTCGACGCGCATCATATTCCCATTCTTATCAGGAACTCGCTTGTACTGAGAACCGATGAAGTTCTGGAAGTATGGGAGTCCGTATTTCGCCGTCACATCGAAGAGTGAATTCACTGCCTCGCTTTCCCATGGAAAATCTGGAGTGATATTGTACGTCGGGATTGGGAATGTGAAGGCTCGTCCACGATAGTCCCCTTCACTGTAGACCTGGAGAAGTGCTCGATTCACTACCTCACGTTCCCTATCGAGTTCTCCATAGGTTTTCGAGTAAAGTCACTTCTCATATCCTCCGAGATGGAGTGCTTTATCGGTAAGGTCTTCTGGACATGACCAATCGAGTGTAATATTCGTGAATGGTGTCTGCGTTCCCCACCTGGATGGGACATTAAGCCCAAAAACGAAATTCTGCATCTGTTGAAGTACATAATTATACGTCTTGTCTTCGATATATTTTTCCTTCATTGCTTCGCTCGGGAAACTCATCTGATTCTTCTCGATATCCTCTCGGATCTCCTCACTGTACTTGTGCACAAATGGTGAGAGGTAAGTATCGAATGATGAGAATGCTTGAGCTCCTGCCCACTCATTCTGGAGTGTGCCAAGGAAGTTAATCATCTGATTCACGGCAGCCTGGAGGTTTTTTGGCGGTGCGGATTCGATACGGTTCGGCATACCATTGAACCCTTCTTCGAGAAGTTGTCTCAGGCTCCATCCGGCACAGTATCCACAGAACATATCGAGATCATGGATGTGATAGTCTCCATTTCGGTGCGCATTCCCGACTTCTTTCGGATAGATATGTGAGAGCCAATAACTCGCTGTCATCTTTCCTGAGGTATTCAGGATAAGTCCTCCGAGAGAGTATCCAGAATTCGCATTCGCATTCACGCGCCAATCGCTCTTCTCGAGGTATTCTTCGAGCGTCTTCCCCACTTCGAGCATGATCTGTGTATCGTCTCGTGCCTCGGTTCGCTTTGCTCGATAGAGGATATAGGCCTTTGCGACGGTATCATGCTCATGCTTGATGAGGACTTCTTCGATAATATCCTGAATCTGTTCCACTGTTGGGATATCATCTCCGTGACGAAATTCTGTCAAATCCACCACCTCATCCACCATGTTCGGAAGCGTCGAAAAATCACTCCCACCAACCGCTCGAATTGCTTTTTCTATTGCGAATTCTATCTTGATCCGCTCGAATGTTACGATGGTACTATTTCGTTTTTTTATCTTGTAGATTGCCATAACACAAAAAGAGTAAATTAAAATTATCAATATATAGTTACTCAAGCTAACTAACAAACACAATATATAGTTTATATGATGAAAAAGCAATTCATTTTCGAAAAAAGTCGACCATTTTTCTGGATCGACTTTTTCGCGGAGTATGAGGAAGCCACGTATCAGCTATTTGGACTTTCTCTATTTCTCTACTGAAATATACTCTCTCTTTATTTTAATAACACAATATATTGATACTTATTATCATAATAGAACACAATATATTGATAAATAACCTAACCATTAAAAAAACCGGAAATACGCCTTCGGAAACGAAAGTCCGAAATCGATGAAGTTTTTCTTGAATTCCGTATATCATTTCTGTTCGTTCGGTCCTCACTTCTGTCGGAGTTGATCGAAAGAGAGATACTTGACACCTCGCGCAAGAGAATCCTTGTACCATTCATCGATAAGGCCTGTACCTCACTGTATCGGATATGCATCCTTACCAGTAAATGCTGAGAGATGTACGGAATGATCTCCGTTGAAGTCATGCACAGAAAGTCCTGCAACCGCTTTTCCAGAAGTATCATAACAGAGCCATTGTCGAATACTTTCTCCACCAATAGAAGTGATTTTTTTGTAGTACGAAATATAGTCGCTTTTGTACCAATGTTTCACTTTTGTCGCACGAAATGCTTCTACATATTCAGCTGCTGATACTGCCTTTACAACACCTCCAGAAACAAGGAATTTCTTGCGAGCACGTCGAGCACGTTCGTTCCATTTTTTCGGATAGTTCTCATCTTCGAGAAGTGAATATCCCGTCTCTTGAAAATGATCTGTGAGATAGAGTCGTCTCCATCATTTTGGTGCTTCGGTGCGAGAATATGGTATCCATGCGATCATCCCATGCTTCACGCCAAGCGTCGAACGAAGCATCTCAATATCTGGTTCCACATCCGTTCGTTCATACTTGATAATAGCCACCGTATTGCCGAAAAGTTTTTTCTTCCAAGCAAATTGAGGTGGATGATTGATATCAAAAGTGGTGAGTCCACATGACTCGAGGTATTTTCGATATGTTGCTGAACCAGTACGGTGATAGTAGAAATCCTTCGGATATTCGTGGGGTTGGAGTTGAATCATGTTGAGACTATAACAGAATCAGAAAAGAAAAGCAAAAGTTGAAACTATTTCCCATACGTTTTCTTCGGAAGTGTAATTTTTCATTCCCATTCTTTTCTCTGAGAAATCGACTTTTCTGCAGCATCTTGTTCAGCTTTTTTCTTGCTCGTTCATTTTCCTTGACCAAGAATAACGGTTCCCAGTGTTGCATCGATAATATACGTCTTGTTGTGATCTGCTCCTTCCTCTGCAATAACGGTATATACTGGAATAATTCCCCAGAGAGCTTGGGTAATTTCCTGGAGGTATGATTTCGGATCGACATAGAGTCCATTCTCGAGAATATGATCGAGTGTCGAGAAAATATGTTTCTGAATAAAAGCATCGGCAATCTCAAATCCCTGATCGAGATACAGCGCTCCGATCAATGCTTCCAGCGTATTCGCGAGAATATAGGCATTTTCTTGTCCACCAGCAAGTGATTCCCCTCGAGAAAGCTGAATTGCTTCTGTAACAGTCAAACGCTTCGCTATCTCTGCGAGATTACGTCCACGTACGAGCGCAGAACGAATATCTGTGAGTTCCCCTTCTGGTTTTTCTGGGAAATGAAAAAAGAGTGCCCTCGTCACAGAAAGTTCAAGAACAGCATCACCGAGATATTCGAGTCGCTCATTGGATTCAGAATAGCCTGTCTGTGATTCATTCAGAACCGAACGATGCACACAAGCAAGCACATAAAGAGATATATCTTTCGGCTGTATCTGAAGCGAAGTGAGAAGCGATTCTACCTTCGATTCAAACACATCTCGATCAAAACGAAGAGAAGTGCGGGTCATAATAAAAAATTAGGACTAAAAGGGATTTATTTAAATACTCGAAACTTTACATTTTTCTTTTCTGCAAGGATTTTCTCGCGTTCCTTCAGAAATGTAGAAAGTGCACCATTGATGAATCCTTTTCCATGATCATCGGAAAAACGTTTCGCAAGCTCAATTGCTTCATTCACACTGACCGATTCAGGAATACCAAGATTCTGCGCATACAGAATCTCAGAAAGTGCAATCATCAGAATCAATATATGAAGTACTGGCATCGTTGCCAGATCAAACTTCGGAGCAAGATGACTGATAATCGAGAGAAGTTCTGCTTCATGTGGCAAAATCACACCTTCAAGCATATCGACATATGAGTACTCAAAAGAATCAGGAGTATCCCCCTGAAAGAAACTCTCCGTGAAAGTTGCACGATCATAAGAAGAACCGAGCTCTGCGCGAGCATAGAGAGCCTGAAGAAGATACTCACGAGTACGACGACGAGAAACCATAACCAAAGCTTTAGAAAATAAGTCCCATTCTGGAAAACAAAAAGAAGCCTAAAAGCTTCTCTTTTGTCGTATTAGGCACGAATTTTTGTAGGAGTCTTCCCTTTTCCTGTTCGGATAGAGATAACTTTTCGTCCCTTGTATTCACCAGTAATTGGAGATGCAAAGTGAGAAAGAGCTGTTGCTTCACCTGCTTCATTGTATTGAAGTGATACAAGATCCTTAAGACGTTTTGCATTGAGCTTGAGCCAAGCAGAATAACGCTTTTTTCCGCGAACTTTTGAGAGTTGTTGCTGAGGAGAGATAGTCATAAGAAGAATTATTAATAATTAATAATTAATAATTAAGGAACTCTATAGTGTTCATTGTTAATTATTAATCGTTCATTGTTTACACAACCGAAACGTAAATATCACGATATACACGCCCGTCGAAACGAGTACGACGCTTCTCTTGGAAGCTCACTACACCATCACGAACTGCGAAAAGTGTGAAATCATCACCCTGAGCAACTCCATTACCAGCCCAGAAAGTATTTCCTTTCTGACGAATAATGATGTTTCCAGAAAATGCTGGTTGTCCACCGTAGATCTTTACGCCAAGTCTTTTGGCAACCGAGTCACGACCATTGGCGGTCGAACCCATCGCTTTTTTATGAGCCATATCCTATAATTGTTAATTTTTAATTACTAATTTGTTAATTATTGACTATCTGTTGTTTGCAAAACGAGCAAATGCCTTGTTCGCCTCAGCCATCTTGTAGACATCAAGTTTTTTCTTGACAGCTGTACCAGTTTCAGTAGCAGCATCGATAAACTCTTGTGCAAGGAAGTGAGAGAAATCTTTTCCACTCTTTCCACGAGCTGCCGCAAGAATCCAACGAGATGCAAGAGCAAATGAACGTCCTGGAGGAACTTCAGTTGGTACTTGGTAGATAGCACCACCAACGCGCTTTGGACGACATTCGATCTTTGGCATAGTATTATCAATTGCCTTGTCGAATACTTCCTCAGGATTTGTATATCCCTTTTCACGGAGGATATCAAAAGTCTGATTCAGAATCTTAAACGCGAGAGTTTTTTTACCTTCTTTCATGACATAGTTCACGAACTTTGAGAGTCGTTCGTTCTTTGTTGTGAATGCTACGCTTCCTTTTGTACTCATAATTGAGAGATTAATAGTTTAATAGTTTATTGATTTTTGGTTTTGTCATTCTCCGAAGGAGAATCCCTTTTTATAACTGGATTGCCACGCTTCGCTCGCAATGACAAAGACCACCTATATCTATTTCTTTGCCTTTGGTTTCTTAGTACCGTAAAGGCTTCGTCCTTGTCCACGCTTATCAACACCCTGACAGTCGAGAACACCACGTACGATATGGTATCGTACACCTGGAAGATCCTTCACACGACCACCACGAAGCATAACCACTGAGTGTTCTTGAAGATTGTGTCCTTCACCTCCGATATATGATATAACCTCATAACCGTTTGTGAGACGAACCTTTGCTACCTTTCGGAGGGCAGAGTTTGGCTTTTTTGGAGTACTTGTATACACCTTGAGACAAACACCACGACGCTGTGGAGCAGAAAGTGGGCTCATTTCTTTTTTCAAAGTATTTTTGTTGAACTGAAGAGCTGGAGATTTACTCTTGCGAGTTTTATCTTTTCGCTTCTTGTGAACAAGTTGATTGATAGTAGGCATAAATAAAGTTATAAGTTATGAGTTATGAGCTATGAGATGCTTAAGAAATTACATCTTATATCTCATATCTTATCGTTTCTAGTTGGATTAACGCTTTGACCAAGATGGACCCTTACGAGCCTTATGAAGACCTGGTTTCTTACGTTCAACCTTACGTGAATCTCGAGTGAGAAGTCCAGCACCCTTGAGTGCCTTACGAAGATTCTCATCGTTCACTACGAGAGCACGAGCGATAGCGTGGCGAATTGCTTCTGCCTGAGCATTCTCTCCTGATCCTGATACCTTTACATCAAAGTGAAATGCATCGAATACACCAGCAGTCTTGAGTGGAGAGTAAATCTTGTGAAAAAGATCTGCTCGTTTTACGTATGATTCGAGTGCTGCACCGTTGGCAGTATTTTCACCCTTTCCTGTATAGAGGCGGATTTCAGCGACTGCAGTCTTTCGGCGACCAACAGCGTATGCGTATTTTTTCTCTGACATAATAGTAAGGTTTTAGGAGAACTTATAAAGTAATAGTTTCAGGTTTCTGTGCAGCAAACTCATGTTCAGTACCAACAACGAGCTTGAGACGGATAGACATATCGCTCTTAAGACGATTTTTTGGAAGCATACCTTCGATTGCATGACGAAGAATATGAGTTGGGTTTTTTGTTCGCATCTTTGAGAAAACTGTCTCCTTGAGACCACCCATGTATTGAGAGTGTGAGCGGTACATTTTCACTGATTCTTTTGTACCAGTAACAGCGATTTTCTCAGCATTGATAACAATAACATTAGCACCGTTATCGATGTGTGGAGTGAAATCTACGCGATCACGACCAGAGATGAGACGAGCTACACCCGTTGCGAGACGACCAAGATTTTTTCCATTAGCATCGACGACGTACCATTTACGTTCGTTTCCAAGGAGTTGTTTTGCGACAAGAGTTTTCATAGAATTATGAGATTTTAGATTTAGATTGAGAGGGATTATACGAGCTCGATACGAACAAGCTTCGCAGCATCACCATCACGATATTTGATAGGAGTAATGCGAGTATAACCACCATTTTGATCTTTATACTTTCATGCGAGTGCGAGAAGAGATACGCTTGCCTCTTTGGTGAAGAGTTCAGCACCAATCATACGAATCTTGTTGTATTCAGTATGTTCTGAATTCGCAACGTCGATAAGACGATGAGCGAGTGGAGTAATCGCAAGTGCACGTTTCTCAGTTGTCTGGATGCTCTTGTGAGTAAAAAGACCTGTAAGGAGATTACGAACTGCAGATTTTCTCTGAGCTTTATCCATTCCACTAAGATGGAGATGTTTCTTGACGCGGTGACGCATAATTGTAAATTTTTAAGGTTTGTAATTGTAGTTGCAGACTAATCATCTCCGAGGAGTTTGAGTCCGCGAGTTTTGAGAGCATCTCGAACTTCTGTCATAGCCTTCTTTCCGAATCCCTTGATAGAAGAAAGTTTTGCTTCTGTACACTTGGTGAGTTGTTCGATAGAGAGGATATCTCCGTTGACGAGTGCATTGAGTGTACGAGGAGAGAGACCCATGATTTCGATTGGAGTGTATGTTTCCTTTTCGAGATCAGCTTTCACTTCCTGTTTTTCTTTCTCGATAACCTCACGGATATCAGAGATGAACTCACCTCCAACCTGGAGTTTCTCTTCATTGAAGAGAGCAAAGTAAGATTCGAGCATTTTTGCTGAGAACTTCATGACATCAGAAGGAGACATAACTCCATTTGTTGTCACAACCATTTCGAGAGAATCAAGATTAGTGATTTCACCGTAACGAGTATTCTTGACTTCGTATTTTACATTGATAACTGGAGAGAAGTTTGCATCGAGAACGAGAACTTCTACATCATCTTCACGTTTCTTGATATCTTCGATAGAAGTATATCCGACATTTCGTTCGATACGAATCTGCATCGCGAAATCAAAACCAGTATCAACAGTAGTGATGTAACAGTCAGGATTGAGAATCTCAACTCCGCCTGGACATTTGATGTCGGCACCAGTAACCGTTCCACCTTTTTTCTTTGAGAGAGAAAGCCATTCGATATCTGTTGTCTCTTTAGCAATCACGAGTGATTTGATGTTGAGCATGATATCGAGGATAGATTCACGAACACCTGGAAGTGTCATGTATTCATGAGATGCGCCTGCGATTTTGATACCTGTTACACGAGCCCCTGGAATTGAGGAGAGCATGACACGACGGAGTGAATTTCCGAGAGTGACACCGTATCCACTTGGAAGTGGTTCAATGATGAACTTTTCTTCAGTCGCAGAGAGAACTTCACGACGAATTTTCGGAACTCCGATGGTATTATGGATGATGTGCATAAACCGATATGTGGTGAAGAGCTAAATGGGGAGATGACTCTTATGAGAAAACCGAACTGTATACTAAGAGAATCGAATGGGACTATTTTGAGTAAAACTCAATGATACGCTGTACATCAATCATCTGATCGAAGTCACCCTTTTCAGGAAGTGCTGTGATTGTGATAGAAAGTTTCTTTGGATCCACTGTAAGCCATTTTGCGGAAGTCACCTGAGCAGCCGCGTTCTTGGAAGCGAAAGCCTGGAATTCTTCAACGAGAGACTTATAGAGAGCTGATTCTTTCATGCGTTCCTTGATAGTGATAACATCACCAACGCGAACTTCATATGAAGGAATATTGAGCTTCTTACCGTTCACGAGGAAGTGAGCATGACTCACACACTGACGAGCTTGCATGATCGTTCGAGCGAAGTTCGCACGAAGAATCACTGTATCGAGACGTGTCTCAAGGAGACGGAGCATTGCGTCACCAGTTACTTCATTTGTCTTTACAGCACGAGAGTAGTAACGAGCGAATTGCTTTTCAGAAAGAGCGAATTGTCTTTTTGCAGCCTGCTTCTTGCGGAGCTGAACACCAAACTCAGACATCTTTCCAGCACGCTTAACACGACGGTGATTGTTCTCGAGGTTGTACTTTTCTGTTCCGAAGAGGTTGTACCCTTCTCGGCGACAAAGCTTCATTTTTGGTCCTGTATAACGCATGGTTTTGAGAGATAAGAGATTATTTATGAGATATAAGATAGTAAATAAGAAATCTTATAGTTTATATCTTATAGTTTATAGCTAAGTATTATAGCTTTCGAGCCTTAGGCTTACGACATCCATTGTGTGGAACTGGAGTGATATCATAGATAGCTGTAAGTTCAACTCCTGAATTGATGATTCCACGAATTGCTTGTTCACGACCTGCACCAATACCCTTTACGTAGACAGAAGCACGTTCAACATTGTGCATTGTTTTTGCCTTGGAAACTGCTTGTTCGCTCGTAATCTGAGCAGCATATGGAGTTGCTTCACGAGCACCCTTGAATCCTGCAGTACCACCAGTAGACCAAGTGAGAACTTGACCTGCAAGGTCAGATACAACGACGTGCGTATTATTGAGAGTTGCTGTGATAGAAATGATTGCCTCTGGGACATTCTTTCGTGTTTTCTTTGAACGGCGAAGTGTAGCTTTTGCCATAATGGGAGAGTTAGAAGGTTATATTTTGAAGTGAACAGAGATATTATTTCTTCTTGTTCTGGATTGTCACAGCCTTACCCTTGCGAGTACGTGCGTTTGTTTTTGTACGTTGTCCACGAACTGGAAGACGTTTTCTATGTCGTGATCCACGATAAGAACCAATTTCCTGAAGACGCTTGATATTGGTAGCAACTTCACGACGAAGATCACCTTCGATAATGATACTCTTGAGTTCCTCACGAATCATATCGAGTTCTGCTTCAGTGAGATCTCCCATTTTCTTATTCCAAGCAATTCCTACCTTTGTGAGAATCTGTTGAGCAAGAGGACGACCTACACCATATATATACATAAGTGAGATTTCCGCATGTTTGTTGTCGGGGAGATTAACTCCAGCAATACGAGCCATAATACAATAATTGTTAGTTGTTAATTGAAAATTGTTAATTGATTAGCCTTGACGCTGTTTGTGCTTTGGCTCTTGGCAAATAACACGAACAATCCCCTTTCGGCGGATAACGACACACTTATCACAGATTTTCTTAACAGATGGGCGGACTTTCATATGAATGAAGTTAGAGATGAAAAGTTTTATTACTATGAACGAGGAATGATACTATAATTCTCATTCCTTGTTTTCCTCGAAATTTTCGAGTTACTTGCGATTGTTGTTTTGTGGATTCCGTTGCGGAGCATTGGCATTCGGCTTGCGGAATACGATACGACCACGAGTGAGATCATATGGTGTGAGCTCAACCACGACAGTATCACCAGGTATAAGACGAATGAGATGCTTTTGCATCTTTCCGCTGACATATGCCCGTATCACCATGTTCGAGAAGGCTTCTGGAAGCTGAACCTCGAAGATAGCTCCTGGGAGTGCTTTTAGCACTTTCCCTTCAACTTCGATTTTATCATCTTTTGGCATAAGGATCGAGTATTCTAAAGTAGTCGTACAAAAAAAGCTCGTGTAGTATATAAAAATGATGAGATAATGCAAATCAATTTGTAAAAAAAGATTGATTTCCTGTACTGAAGCGGGAAAGTCCCGTATAGAATGAGTAACTTATGTATAAAGAATGTGAACTCTTTCCTATTGTAGGACAATAAAATTGACATATAGTATAATTAATATATAATCGCCAAATTTACACTTTAATACTATTGATTATGTCATATAACATGAATAGCCCGGAGAGGAAAGAAGTGAACCCTTTTGAATTAGAAGAACGGGCTCTAAGTACTCTTATTAAAAGGAAGATAGATTCCGTCGGTTGAATCAATGGACCACTTAACCAGAGTTCTGTAAATCAAGTTTTCCAGCGTCTTGTTCCGTATTTACGATATGAGGTCCGGGGATATGCGCGTAAGAATCGATGAGTACCTTTTGACAAAAAGCAATGGAAATACCTTGAAAATCCTTGGGAAACTGCTGAGTATATTATAGACAAATACTGGGATGAAGATGGAATACTCGGGATTTCTTCCGAAATTCCAAGAGGAATAATGATGGAAATAAAAAATACTCGAGGCAAGTTATGACTCCCCAATTAAACATAAGAAAATCCCCTTCTCTCACGAGTTGGGGATTTTTTATAAAACACCTTATTATTTTCTCTGTACCATCTTGTAGAACTCGAGTACATCACCTTCTTCGATAGTGACATCACCCTTGAAGTTGATACCACAATCATTTCCTTCTTCCACTTCGTTCACATCGAGTGGCCCCATCTTCAGATTCGCCACTTCACCAGAACCAACCTTGCGATCTCCGCGAATGACACGGACCTTTGCACGATTCTCGATCTTTCCTGTCTCGACACCGAGACCAACGATCATCATGGAATTGTTTTTTCCTGTATAGAAGATTGCCTTCACTTTCGCGATACCGAGTTCTGCCTCATCGAAGCGGATATCGATCATACCTGTGATGATAGCCTCAACCTTTTCGAGAACATGGTAAATAACCTTCTTGTCGATGAATTCGATCTTCGACTGAGAAAGTGCTGACTTCGCAGCAGGAAGAATACCGACATTGTAGGCAATGAGAAGTGCCTGAGAAGTTCCTGCCATCATCACATCAGATTGATTGATATCACCGACAGCTGAGTGGATGAATACGACTTGTGTCTCAGGAGTTGAGAGCTTCACGAGCGCAGACTTGAGTGCTTCGAGCGAACCATTCGAATCAGTCTTGAGAACGATTTTGAGTTGCTTGAGTGCTCCTGACTTCAGGCGAGACATGAGCATTCCGAGCGATGCACCTTCGAAGGCATGGATGGATTTCTTATTCTTCGCGAGGAGAAACTCTTTCGCACGAGTGGTTGCGAGTTCTGGAGTAGAAACTACCTGGAGAATATCTCCACCTTCTACTACCTGAGAAAGTCCCGTAATCTGAACTGGAACAGAAGGTCCTGCTTCATCGAGATTTTTTCCCTTGTAGTCCTTGAGTGTACGAACCTTTCCATAAGCACCAGCACAGACGATATTATCACCCTTGCGGATAGTACCGGTGTTCACGAGGATTGTCGCTACAGAACCGAGCTTCTGATCAAGATGTGCTTCCACAACAGTTGCAACCGCACCACGATTTGGATTTGCCTTCAGTTCGAGAATCTCTGACTGAAGAAGAATCATATCGAGAAGGTCTTCGATACCAAGCCCTGTATGAGCCGATACTGGAACCACAACAGTCGTTCCTCCCCACTCCTCTGGCTGGAGTCCTTGTTCTGCGAGTTGTCCACGGATGAGGTCGAGGTTCGCCCCTGGCTTATCCATCTTATTCACTGCCACAATAATAGGCACTTCAGCTGCTTTCGCATGATTAATTGATTCTATAGTCTGAGGCTTCATACCTTCATCTGCCGCGATAACGATAACTGCGATATCCGTGAGTTTTGCACCACGAGCACGCATGATCGTGAAGGCTTCATGTCCAGGAGTATCGAGAAATGTGATTTTCTTGTCATTGCGCTTCACTTGATAGGCACCGATTTTTTGTGTGATACCACCCGCTTCACCCGATGCAACCGTTGTTTTTCGGATATAGTCGAGAATCGAGGTCTTACCATGGTCGACATGTCCCATCACAGAGATAATCGGAGAACGTTCGATCAGTCGAGATGGCTCGTCTTCATTGATGAGGTCAGTGATATTTCCATCCATGAGATCAGAGACAGAGACATTCTCAGAAATTTCCTTGATAATCTTGATTCCGAATGCTTCACCGATAAGAAAACATGTATCATAATCGATTGGCGCATTGAGATTCACGAGAACACCATTCTTCATGAGCTCTCCGATAACTTTTGCCACTGGAATACCAATCTTGTCAGAAAATTCTTTCACAGAAATCACATCACCAATGGCAACTTCTTGTCCTGCGCGATCCACGAGTACCTGGGCAATTTCTTCGATATTTTTCTCTCTTTTCTTGGAACTAATCTTGTTCCCACGACGGAATCCTCCATCATCATCACCACCAATCGTCTTCACTCCTTTGCGGAATCCTCCATCGACAATATCTTTTCCATTTTTATCCTTTCTGGATTTCTTCGCTGTTCCATCCTTCGAAGGAGTCGAAAATCCAATATCACGCTGAAACATTGGCTTCATATCATCACGAAGACGCTTCTGTGGAGCAGATGAATTGTTATTATTGGAAGTATTTCCATCTTCGCGACGGCGACGAGGAACCTCATCAGGAATCTGCATCACAGGGCGATTCTCGAGCACTTTCACTTTGGATTCTACCTTGGAGAAAGAAATCTTCGGAAATCCTCACTTCTTCTCATCACGAGTATCTTTCGGAGTTCATGCATCACGCTTCATCACAGAACGAAGGAGACTCTCACTCGCATGTTCGCGCTCAACAAGACGGGCTTTTGGAGTTGGTGCAGATTGCTTGATTTCTGTAGGAGACTCAGTATGAGTTTGACTCTCTGGAACTGGAGCTTCCGAGGTATTCTCACTCACTTTTTTGATGACAGGCTTGAGCTTGATTTTGAGTGGTTTTTTATCATCACCACCTGATTTCTGAGCCGACTGCATCTGAGCGTAATAATCATCCTGAGGAGTGCTATTTGGAGCCATGAAGGGAAAATGGTTATACATGAGGGATATGTGCACCGAGAGATTCATAACTTCCCCCTAAGTGTACTAGAGCCAATACACGAAAAGCTCGTATTTCGACAATATGAAATACGAGAGTCCGCGAGAACTCATGCGAAAATGTGCGGTGATATTATGGAAAATGGGGATTTTGTCAAAAAGAAGAATTTAATATTTGACAAATAATACATAAACTTTATAGTGAAATAAATTACCTTGGATCACTTACCACAATATATTTTATATTTTTCAAGTCATGTTATCCCTCACAGAACCTGCAGGTTTTTCTTCAACACCGACATCCGTTGCTTGATGCTTGATTTATCGATTCGAGAATGAAGCATTAGAAGTACTTCTTCTCCAACAAGTGAAATGAAATCAACTGTGGGGATTTCCGGGTGGAAAACTTCGTGAATGAGAAACACTCTATGATGGCATGCGCCGTGAAGTTTACGAGGAAACCGAACTATTTGTTCAGGCAAGAAGTGTACAATATATTAATACATATTATGTAAGAAATGATTTTGGTGACTTTATTTATGCACTGTATGCTATGCAACTACCTCCTCATAGCGAAATTAATCTTAATCCAAAAGAACATAAAGATTTTGGTTGGTTTTCAAATACAGAAGCACGTCAGGTAAATACAATTCCACACACTATCGATTGTATAGAAAAATTTGAATCTTCCGAATATTCAATGTAAAAAAACACGAGTATTTCTCGTGTTTTTTTATCTAAATATCAGCTTCAAAAAACTATTGAAGCTCCGCTTCCACTTCTCCTGCAATCTTGATAGACGGCTTGAGAGTTTTTGCACCGAGAGCCCACTTTGCTGGACATGCAGTACCAGGATTTGCTTCCATGAACTGAAGTGCTTCGATCTTACGAATGAGCTCATCAGAATTACGACCGAGAGGCCCGCTCGTCACTTCGATACCACGACATACACCGTGTGGATCAATGATGAATGTTCCACGAGCAGCGGTTCCATCTTCCATGAGGATACTGTATTTATCAGCAACTTCAAGCGCATGATCTCCGAGCATCACGTATGGAAAATCCTTCATGAGACCTTCATGTTTCACCCATGCACGATGAGAGAAAATTGTATCCGTAGAAGCCGCGAGAACTGTGACATTGAGTTCATCGAATTTTGCTTTCGCATCAGCCATATCCTTCAACTCGGTAGGACAGACGAAAGTGAAATCCGCTGGATAATAGAAAAGTACCGTCCACTTCCCTTGGAGAGACTCGAGAGAAACTTGAATTGTATCATCCTTCACTGGATCATACGCTGGAAGATCGAAACTTGGTGCAGGCGCATCGATTTTTACCTGTTCGAACATGAATTCGTTATTGCAGCAAGACATACTATATAGTTGGTTAGTAATTAGGAAATAGTTATTAGATGGAACCTTTTGTTATTCCGTAGGAATCCCTTTTCCTTAAACTTATGGAAAAGAAAGTAACAACACACAGGAGTATATAAATATTTCTCTGGAAATCAAATGAAAATGAGAATTATTCTCATTAAAAATGATTGCTTTTTCGAGAAATTTTCTCATAATACGCGCATATTTTTCATGAGCCATGCGAAAACACCAATACCGCGACATCATCTGTAATACTTGTGACTGTCGTCATCTCTCCGCTGAGGACATCTACGAGGAAGTGCGTGTTCGCGAGCCAAAAATCGGACGAGCAACCGTCTATCGCAATATTGAAGCCATGGCAGAAGAATGAACACTCAGACGTTTTCCTGGCATCAATGGGAAAACCTACTATGAGTGCAATGACGAAACCCATGCGCACTTAGTCGATGAGAAAACCGGAATTTTCTGTGATTTTCCTATAGAAAATGTCTGCCTCAAAAGTATCCCTTCTGGATATGAAGTCTCTGAAATCCGCATCCAAATACGAAAAATATAATTATGAAATCTGTTATTTCCATTTCTCATCTTTCGAAAAAAGTCGGAAAATCTCTTCTCCTCAAGGATCTCAATCTCTCTATCAAAAAGGGAGAGGTTTTCGGTTTTCTCGGGCCCAATGGTGCTGGAAAAACAACAACGATGAAGTGTATTCTTGGCATCATGAAGCCAAGTGAAGGAGAAGTAAAAATCTTCTGAAGTACTATCGATGATATTGCGGTTCGCAAACGTATCGGATTTATGCCAGAAAATACCTATCTCTACAAATATCTCACGGGGGATGAATTTCTCGACTTCAATGGGGCTTTCTATGGACTCCATGGTGAAGACCTCCAGAAACGAAAAGACTTCATTCTCGAGAAAGTAGGACTTCTCCATGCTCGCAACAAGCGACTCAATGCCTACTCGAAAGGAATGCTCCAGCGTATTGGACTCGCTCAAGCGATTCTCCATGACCCGGAACTTATTTTTCTCGATGAACCGATGAGTGGACTGGATCCTATCGGACGCAAGATGGTGAAAGACTTGATGCTTGAGCTCAAAAATGAAGGAAAAACCCTTTTCTTCAACACACATATCCTCTCCGATGTAGAAGCGGTCTGTGATACTTTTGCTATTATTTCTGTCGGTGAAATCATCACCAATATGCGCGTCGACGAACTCACCGAACCACTCGAAGATTTCTTCATGAAACAGATCGATGAAAGTGCACTCCATGTATCCAAACTCCAATAATACGATGACTAAAATTCTTGTCTGACTCTCGGGCTGAGTAGACTCAGCTGTATCGGCGTACCTCCTGAAAAAAGAGGGGCATGAGGTGTCGTGTGGATTCATGATCAACTATCTCGACGAGGAAAATCCAGGAAATTGCCCAACCAAGGCCGACCTCGAAGAAGCGAGAAGAGTAGCTGAATACTTGGAACTTCCATTCTATACTTTCGATTATCGGGAGGAATATGAAAAACGCATTGTCGAATATATTTATCGAGAATATGAAGCAGGAAGAACTCCGAATCCTGATGTCTTCTGCAATAATCTCGTGAAGTTCGATATTTTTCTAGAGGAAGCACTCGCACTCGGATTCTCGGGAATCGCCACAGGACACTATGCAAGAATCATGAAAAATTCAAAATTAAAAATTCAAAATATTGGTACAGATAATCTTGAATCTTGAATCTTGAATCTTGAATTATATAAGTGAGTCGATCCAAACAAAGACCAATCCTATTTTCTGTCGCGACTTTCCCCTTTCCAGATTTCGAAAGCCTATTTCCCTATCGGTCACCTTCTGAAATCCGAAGTCCGAGAAATCGCAAAAGCAGTATGACTTCCGAATGCAGACAGAAAAGATAGTCAATGACTCTGTTTTATCGGAAAGGTTTCGATGAAAGAATTTCTCGAACGCCGAATCGACAAAAAGCCTGGAAATATACTCGATACCAATGGAAAAGTAGTTTGAACTCACGAAGGCGCTTTTTCCTATACCATCGGGCAACGTCGTGGTATTCAGGTTGGTGGTGGCCCAGCACTCTTTGTGATTGGGAAAAATATAAAAGAGAATACGATTACCGTCGGAACAGAAGCAGAATTGAGTCTATTTTCGAAAAATTGCACTCTCTCTGATTGGGTCGGACATCTTCCAGAAGAATGAAGAATATATGGTGCAAAAATCAGATACCGACAAGAAGATCAGAAGTGTCAGATAACAATGAACAATGAACAATGAACAATGAACATAGTATTCGAACAGAATCAACGTGCCATCACTTCTGGGCAAATCTGTGTCATCTATGACGGAGAAATCGTTGTAGGAAGCGGAATTATCCAATAATGAACACGCCATGAAACCTCGAGAAAAAGCAAAATATGAGTATACATTGGTCATTGTGGAATGAATCATCGGTATGATTTTCGTATTGATTGTCATATTCGTCGTGAAGAGTTTATAAAATCCCCTTTCGGGGATTTTTCTAAAACAGTCGCATCACGTTATTCGTCTCAAGTGTTATCACTCATCGATTCGCCAGTTCGACGAAGGAACGCATAGTTGCTTCCACATCGACCATTGCATTATGTGCTCATTCGAACCATTCATCGAAGAGAAATTTATGCAGTTCTGCGAGTTTCGGTGGCTTGAATGAGAATCCACGTCATTGGAGTTTGCAATAATCCGTCGAAGAACGCATCGTACAGATGCTTTTCATCGGAGAATAATCTCCTTTTCGTCCAATACGCTGGAGTTCATAGGAGAGAATTTCTTCATCGAATTCGATATTGTGTCCCGCGACAATATCTGCACGATTCAATACTCGAAGGATTGAATCTGCATGTGCAGAAAATGAAAGTTTATCTGCCACATCCTTATCGTAGATTCCATGAACCTGCGATGAAGCAAAAGGAATAGAAATTGCGGGCTTAATCATGATATCATGTCGTTCGAGTTCTGTATATACACCATCCGTATAATCTCCTTCGATAGCGGCAAATTGGACAATATATGGTTGCTGAGCGATATCACCTCCGCGAGTAGGAAATCCGGTTGTTTCTGTATCCCAAACACAAATACGCATAATAGAAAATTATAGGTAACTAAATAAAAAGATTCCTCTTTTTGTCATTCCGACGATAGGAGGAATCTCTTTTTCTTTTACTTATGAGAAAATAGCATTCTGATTCACATAAGATGATTCTGAGAGCGATCCCTCGACTACGCTCGGGATGATAAAATGTTGATAAAATTAGTAGAATTTCTTGTAATCGAAACTCTTCATATCGGTATCAATACGGCGAATAATATCGAGAATAACACCTACTACGATGATAAGTCCAGAACCAGAAATGAGAAAATCAATATTCGTTGTTCCACTAGAACCGAAAATTCCAAAGTCATTATTAATTTTCGTAATCGCGTATGGAAATACGGCAATGATAGCCAGGAATAAACCTCAGAAAAGATTCAAACGATCAGAAACTTGCTGAAGAAATGTTGCTGTCTCGCGACCTGGACGAACACCCGGAATATAACCACCACGCTTTTGGATACTTTCTGCTACTTCTGTCGTATTGAACGTGATAGATACATAGAAGAATGCAAATCCGAGAACGAGAAGTGCATAGACGACAATATATATCCAACCTGGATTTTGCATAGAAAGGTTCGTAGCGAGCCATTCACCGATAGTTGCTGATGTTCCAGAACCTCTTTTCTGAAGAATCTGACCAATAAGCGATGGGAATGTGATGAGTGCGACCGCAAAGATAATAGGAACCATACCTGCCTGATTCACACGAATCGGAAAATACGAACGTTCATCACGACCAGTACGAGTATAGACGAGAGGAACTTTTCTATATCCTTCAGTGAACTTCACGATGATATAAATAACTGCAACTGTAAGAAGTGTAAGAATAACGAGAAGTTGGTAACTTCCAGCAGTGATATAGTTCATGATGTGTGTTGGAACACCGGCAAGAACACCAGCAAAGATGATAATTGACGAACCATTTCCGATACCTGCCTCTGTGATGATATCACCAAGCCAGAGAAGAATCATCGTACCAGCAGTAATAAAAAGCATGGCAGGAAAAACTACTCCCCAGAAATTGCTTGTGTTGATAATCTGTGCACTTGAATCTCCTGTACCGATAAGGGTATTCAGAAGGTAGATCATACCATAACTCTGAGCAAGCGCGAGAGGAACTGTGAGATAACGTGTGTAATTATTCATTTTTTTCTGTCCTTGTTCTCCTTCTTTCTTGAGTGCTTCAAGTGATGGAATAATAACCGCAAGAAGTTGGATAATGATAGTTGCATTGATGTATGGTGCGAGACCCATGAGAATAATCGAGAAGCTCTCAAGTCCACCACCCATAATAGAACCAAAAAATGCGAGTTGTGTATTCGCACGAAGTTGTTCTGTAAACGCTTCGAGAAGAGCCACGTTCACCCCAGGAACTGGAATGACAGAAAGAAGCTTATACACGGCAACAATTCCAAGAGTCACAAGAATCTTTTTTCGAATATGCTCGGTTGCCCAAACTTTTTTAAGATTTGTAATCATACAATAAGAAGAAATAATAAGAACGCTAAACCCGCGTATTGTAGAGAAAAATATGGAAAAAGCAAAGGATTTTTTTGGTATGAAAAAACTCCCCTTTCGAGGAGTTTTGAGAAATTCTATTAATTGTTTGCAGTTCCACCAGCCTTCTCGATTGCCACTTTTGCAGCTTCAGAGTAAGCATCAGCAGTAACTATTACTTTTGAAGTGAGAGTTCCACGTCCGAGAACCTTGAGAAGCTTTCCCTTCGCACGAACGATACGACGCTCGTAGAGAATTGCGTAGTCCACTTCAGTCACTCCGGAGAGAGCAAGAGCTTCGATTTGATCGAGATTCACAGTTACATATTCTTTTGGAGCATATGCTGTAAATCCTCTTTTCTTTGGAGTTCGCATGAAGAGACGAGTTTGTCCTCCTTCGAATGTTGGATAACGCTTTCCTTTACCTGTACGAGAGTTCTGACCATTCATACCACGACCAGATGTTCCTCCGATTCCAGAACCAACACCACGAGCCACGCGACGTGGACGAGTCTGAGAACCAGGATTTGGTTTAAGTGTAGAGAGATTTGTCATAAAGTAGTAATTAGTTGGATAGTAATTGGTTGGATAGTAATTGGTTTCGACTAGTAAGTAGTCACCAATCTACTAACACACTATTCTGCTTTTTTCTTTGCTGGAGCCTTCTTTGCTGCTGGCTTTTTTGCTGGAGCAACTTCAGAAGTTATTGTCTCTTCAGATGCATTCTTCTTAGAAAAAGAAGTAACAAGGTGAAGAGGTTTCAATGCTGCAAGTGCAGACATAGTTACGCGAGCATTCGTAATCTTGTTTGGAGCACCGTGTTGTTTTGCGATCACGTCCTTCACTCCAGAAACCGCGAAAATCTTTCGAACTGAACCACCAGCGATGATACCAGTACCTGGATGAGCAGGATGAATGAAGAGTGAAGAGGATTTGTAGTTTGCAGATACATCGTGTGGAATAGTACCGTTCACGATTGGGAATGTGATGAGATTCTTCTTTGCATCACGGATTGCCTTTTCGATAGCAACCTGTACTTCACCAGCCTTTCCTGTACCGAGACCAACACGTCCTTTTCCATCACCGATAACGATAGATGCACGGAAACGAATCTGACGACCACCGGCAGTCACACGAGTTACACGATCGATAGCAAGAAGTTCTTCTTTGAATTCCTTCTCCTCTTCACGCATACCGTCACGGCGTGGCTTGCGGTCACCTCTTGGTCCTGAACGTTCGTGACGTGGACGAGAAGTTCCTTCAGCAGGAGTTGTAGGAGTAGTTGTTGCTTCTACTGGAGTTTCTGGTGTAGTCTCAGGATTTTGATTCTGAATATCTGACATACGAAAAAGTGAGAAAAAAATTATGAAAATCGGAAATTAGAACTTGAGTCCTCCGGCACGAGCTGCCTCAGCAAGAGACTTCACACGTCCGTGGTAGAGATATCCTCCACGATCAAATACACATTCTGTAATACCTTTTGCAAGCATAGTCTTTGCAATTTCAGATCCGACTGCTGTTGCTCTTTCTGATTTTGTTCCTGATTTTACTGCCATATCATGTGCAGCGCAGAGAGTCACTCCAGATGCATCATCGATAGCTTGTACAGAAATATGTGTATTGCTTCGAAAAACAGAGAGACGTGGCTTTGAAGCAGTACCTTCCATACGAGCGCGAACTCTTTTTGCTCGAGCCAGACGATTTTGAGTTTTTTTCAACATAGTTGAATAATTAGTAAATTATGAATGATTGAATGAAAATCTTTTTTGGGATTATTTACCAGCAGTCTTACCAGCCTTGCGACGGATATGTTCACCAGTGTAACGGATACCCTTTCCTTTGTATGGTTCAGGTTTCTTGAGAGAGCGAACATATGCAGCGAAGTATCCAAGAAGTTGCTTATCGTGAGACTTGAGGTGAATCTTATTCTTTTCTTCCTTATCCGCTTCGATAGTGATTCCTTCTGGCGCATCTACATTGACCTTATGAGAAAAACCGAGGGCGAGCTCCATTTTTCGAGGTCCTTTCACATCGAACTTGTAACCAACTCCAACGATTTCGAGAGATTTAGAATATCCTTCTGATACTCCGATTACCATATTTTGGATCATGGCGCGAGTCAATCCCCAGAAAGCCTTTTGTTGCTTGTCTTCTTGATTTTCGATAGAAACTGTAAGGATTTCTCCTTCTTGTTTTACAGAAACTCCAGAAAGAATATTGAAGGAAAGTGTTCCTTTAGAACCCTTTACGATAATATCTGTAGAATTGATTTCTACGGTAACTCCTGAAGGAAGTTTTACGGGTTGTTTACCGATTCGAGACATAAGAGATTTGAGTTAAAAGTTGTAAGTATGGAATTCTGAGCAAGCACCGAGCATCCGCTGCTGACTCCCAAGTCCAAACTTGAGGAAATTAGTAGACCTCACAGAGAAGTTCACCACCAACACCGAGAGCATGAGCTTCATATCCAGTGACAATTCCACGTGGAGTTGAGAGGATGAAGATTCCATATCCGTTGCGAGACTTTCTCACATCAGCAGACTTCACATAGATTCGCTGACCAGGGCGAGAAATACGACGAAATGAAGGAATGTACTTTGTCTTTCTTACATCTTGAAGAGTGATCGTAAACATATGTTTCTCTTCTGAGAAAGAGAAATCCACGATATATCCATTCTTCTTGAGAATTCGAAGAATTTCCGCCTTCAATTTTGAGTAAGGAGCTTCTATAGTACCAAGACGCGCAAGGTAACCATTTCGTATGCGAGTAAGAAGATCTGCGATTGGATCGATGATCATAAATTGAGAATTTAGAATTTAGATTGTAGATTGTAATATACGATATTACCAGCTTGATTTGCGAACACCCATAAGCTCTCCAGCATTTGCTTTCTCACGAATACAGATACGACAGAGGTCGAACTTTCCGATGTAACCATAAGAACGTCCACAGTGAGAACAACGGTGATAGAGACGCGTTGAGAAACGAGGTTTCTTACCGAGTGCGTGAGCGCGAGCAGCTTCATCTTGAGCTGTCTGACATTTATGTACGATTGCTGTACGAGCCATAGAGGAGAAAAATTATTTCGTAAATGGAAAACCAAGTTTATTAAGAAGAGCCTTTGAATGTTCTGCAGATTGAGTCTTGAATTTGACAGTAATCTGAAGTCCATGAGGTTTTACTACATCAAGTTGAGGAACTTCTGGGAAGATAGTATGTTCCTTGATACCGAAGTTGAAGTTTCCAGCCTGGTCGAAACCACGTCCAGAAATACCACGGAAGTCACGAACACGAGGAAGAACGATAGCGATGAGCTTCTCAAGGAAGTCAAACATGCGATCTCCACGAAGTGTAACCATCATACCAACAGGCATTCCAGCACGGAGCTTGAAGTTCGAGATTGCTATACGAGCGTGGTTCACACGAGGAAGTTGACCAGTGATGAGTGCAAGATCATTCTTGAGACTAGAGAAGTCCTTGTTTCCAGCAGCGACATAGCTACCGATACCCATATTGAGAACGATTTTCTCGATACGAGGAACTTGCATTGGATTATCGATTCCGAGTTCTTTTGCGAGCTCAGGAAGGATAGTATTGAGGTACTGTTCTTTGTAAGACATAGAAAGGGTTTTTAGAATTTAGTTTTAGATTTTAGAAGGAACTATTAGAGTAAAATAGTTCACGTGCTAAATTCATTTTCTTAGAGGAGAGTTCCAGACTTTTTAGCAACACGACCGACTTTTTTTCCATTTTCCATCTTGTATCCAACACGTGTTGGTTCACCTGTTTTTGGATCAAGAAGCATAACGTTTGATACATCGATAGGCTTTTCGAAAGAAACCTTCTGTCCAGGAGTTGTACCTTGACGCTTCATGTGACGCGTTACGATACCGACACCTTCGACGAGAACTTTCTTCTCTTCTGGAAATGAGCGAAGAACTTTTGCCTTCTTGCCCTTATCTTTTCCGGAAATGACGATGACCTGATCATCTGTGTGAATTTTCATAAAATGAGATTTTAGAATTTACTTTTTCGTTTTATATAAGCGATTCGGATGAATCACGAATATTGAAGTAAGAAGAATTATACAACTTCTGGAGCAAGAGAAATAATCTTTTGGTATCCACGAGCCTTGAGCTCACGGAATACTGGTCCAAAAATACGAGTTCCCTTTGGTTCGAGCTTGTCATCGATAATAACACAAGCGTTATCATCAGAGCGAACGTATGAACCATCGTCACGACGAACTTCCTTTGCAACGCGTACAACGACAGCCTTACATACAGTTTTCTTCTTGATGTTTCCATTTGGAAGTGCCTTCTTGATAGAAACAACGATGATGTCACCAACACTTGCGTAGCGGCGTTTTGAACCCTTGAGTACCTTGATACAAAGTGCTTCCTTAGCACCAGTGTTATCAACGACAACGAGTCTGCTTTCTGTCTGAATCATAAAGTAAGATTTTAGATTTTAGTTTTTGGATTATGCAGATTCCCGAAGGAATCCGTCATCTTGAATCTGCGGATTATTCAGCAGAATGAGAGATAATAGAATCCTCTACGAGAGACCAACGCTTGAGACGAGAGAGAGGACGAGTCTCAATCACAGTGACAGTGTCACCGAGTTTTGCGAGTCCGTTCTCATCGTGAGCGTAAAACTTCACAGAAGATTTATAACGCTTCTTATACTTTGGATGTGTTTTATAAGTATCTACCGTAACAACGATAGTTTTTTGCATTTTAGTACTTGTAACAACTCAAGTCTTTGTACGCATAGAGAGTGAAATAAATGAATTAGAGAGCTGAAGTGAGGACAGTCGAAATCTGAGCAATATACTTACGAGACTTCTTGAGAAGGTGAGCTTGCTTGAGTTCACCGAGGGAATGTTTCATTTCGAGAACGAAAAGATCCTTGCGTGCAGATTGGAGCTCTGAAAGAAGTCCAGCACGATCCATCTCACGAAGAGTATGAAGGTCTTTTGTTTCAGTTGATGATGTTTTCTTCGCCTTTGCCATAATAATGGAGAATTAGAATTGTATTGAATGGATTACATCTCGTTTCGAGAGAGAAGAATCTTAGTTTTGAGAGGAAGCTTGTAAGAAGCGAGCGTAAAAGCCTCCTTAGCAACTTCTGGTGATATATCTCCAATTTCGAAGATAATACGACCAGGTTTTACTGGAGCTCTGTACATTTCGACACCACCTTTACCACCACCCATTGGAACCTCGAGAGGTTTCTTGGTATATGGTTTGTCTGGGAAAACGCGAATCCAGAGCTGTCCACCCTTCTTGAGGAAGCGGACGATAGCTTTACGAGCACTCTCGATTTGACGAGAAGTGAGGTATCCAGATTCGGTAACCTTGAGGGCGTATTCACCAAAAGATACGTCGGAACCGCGAGTTGCGAGACCTTTGATGACACCACGGTGTGCCTTACGATATTTTGTTCTGCTCGGTTGTAGCATGAGAAGAAGCGTTAAGAGTATAGAGAAAATTGAAGAAATGCAAATTTATTTCTTGAAAACGTCACCTTTATAGATCCAGACCTTGAGTCCGATTGTACCAGCTGGAGTTTCAGCTCGCTCGTAAGCGAAGTCAACATCAGCACGAATTGTTTGAGTTGGGATACTTCCATCCTTGTATGTCTCTCGACGAGCGATTTCAGCACCGTTCAAGCGACCTCCAAGTTTTACCTTGATACCAAGACCACCCTTTTCCATAGTTTTTGCGATTGCATTCTTGATAACTCGGCGGTATGGCATTTTCTTTTCGATCTGGCGAGCGATAGAATCAGCAACAATCTGAGCAGAAAGTTCTGGTTTCTTTACTTCCTTCACTTCAAGATTGAATGTATATCCAGGAAAACGAGTAGCAAGATTTGTCTTGAGAGCATTGATGTTTTCATCGTTTGTTCCGAGAAGAAGTGCTGGTCGTGAAGTGAATGACACGATGGAGAGCACATTCTCACCCATATGATTAATGAAAATGTTTGCTACTGGAAGATTTTTGAAATGCTTCGTAACGAGTGCTCGGATAGCAACATCATTGGCAACATGGTGAGCATATGACTTTTTATCATAGTACCCTGTTGAACGCCAAGTCTTGATATATCCGATGCGAAATGCGAGAGGGGAAACCTTATGTCACATAGAAGAATAGAAGAAGAATTATTTTACAGAAAGAGAGAGATCAACATGTGAAGTACGCTTCAGAATGCGGTGAGCACGTCCACGAGAAATCGGGTTGATACGACGATAGACGAGACCTTGGCTCACACTTACAGAAGAGATAACGAGCTCTGAAGCAGCTTGAGAATCATTGTGTTCTGCATTTGCAACAGCACTTGCAACGACTTTATACATGATATCAGCTCCTTTCTTTGGCATGAACTTGAGTGTATCAAGTGCATCCTTAGCAGTCATATTTCTGATGATGTAGGCGATGACATTGAGTTTCTTTGGAGAAATTCGAACGTTTTTTACTGAAGCTTTCATAATGTTAGTGATTAGTAGGAAGTGATTCGTAGGATAGTGATTGGCATAAAACTAATTTCTAGTCACCAATCTACCAATTACTACTTGTTACCAGAGTGAGCCATGAATCGGCGAGTAAATGAGAATTCACCGAGTTTGTGACCAACCATATCTTCAGTGACAAATACTGGAATATGTTGTTTTCCATTATGAACACCGAATGTGTGACCAACGAACTCCGGAGCAATCGTACAAGAACGTGACCAAGTCTTGATAACAGACTTTTTTCCGCTTGTATTGAGTGCTTCGACTTTCTTCATGACACGAAGGTCAACGTAAGGTCATTTTTTAAGACTGCGAGTCATAAATAAGTTAAGTTATGAGATATGAGATATGAGATATGAGATATGAGATTTTCGGATTCTTATAGCTTATCTCTTATAGTTTATATCTAAGATTACCCTTGAAGTTTTCCAGCGCGAGTGCGGAGAACCCAACGATCTGTATACTTTCTTGAACGAGTTTTGACACCGCGAGCAAGACGACCCCATGGAGTCTTTGGACCCTTTCGTTGTCCAACTGATTGGTGTCCTTCACCTCCTCCGTGTGGATGGTCAACTGGATTCATAGAAGAACCGAGAACTGTAGGACGACGATTCATCCAACGAGAACGTCCAGCCTTACCGATAGTGATTTGATTCCAATCTTCATTTGATACAGTACCGACAGTAGCAAAACATTTCTTGTGAACGAGGCGGATTTCTCCACTTGGCATCTTGAGTTGAGTGTATTCACCTTCTTGAGAGAGAACTTGAGCAGAAGCACCAGCAGAACGAATTGTGCTTGCACCCTGACCAACAATCATTTCAACATTGTGAACGTAGAGACCAACTGGGATGTTTCCGATTTCCATACGATTGCCAGGAATCGCCTTGGCAGTCACAGCAGTGATAATCTCATCTCCAACCTTAGTCTCCATATGAGCAAGAACATAACGACGTTCTCCATCACGGTAACATACAAGAGCAATGAATGCTGAGCGGTATGGATCGTATTCTACTGTCTCAACACGAGCAGGGATATCAAGCTTTTCGAGCTTGAAGTCAACGACACGATAGAGCTTCTTATGTCCACCACCCTTATGACGAACAGAGAGACGACCAGCGCTATTGCGACCAGCAGTATTCTTTTTGTAGGTAGTAAGCGCCTTGTGTGGTTCATTGGTTGTGAGCTCCTCATACGTGAGACCTGTCATGAAACGACGGGAAGGAGTGGTTGGTTTGTATTTCTTAATTCACATATTAGATAGTGATTAGTAGATTAGTAGGATAGTGAGTTAGTAGGATAGTGAGTTAGCGGAGGTTCTGGTTTTATTACCAGTTTCCTATCCAACTAACTGACCAATTTACTACTGTATAACTTCGAAGTTAGCAACTTTTTGACCATTCTTGAGAGTGACCATTGCCTTCTTTTCGATACCTTTCTTGCGAGTAACTCCGAGCTTTGTATTGTGGAACTTCTCACGAGTATGGAGAACATTCACTTTTTCGACATCAACTCCGTAGATGGTCTTGAATGCATTCTTTACGTCGATTTTTGTTGCTGCTGGATCAATCATACATGTATATACACCACGTACTTCACCGTCGGTACTTTTGTTCGTAACAACGAATCGTTTGATGACTGAGTAGAGAGAATTCATAGGATAGTAATTAGTGGGATAGTGAGTAGTGATTAGTCGGTAGGGATTTCGTTTCTGTTACCAGTAACTATTCTACCAATTACCAATCCACTATTTAGAGAAATGTTCGTAAAGGTGCTTGAGAGATGCCTCTGAGAAGATAACATCACTGTACTTGAGAAGATCATGTGGATTGAGGTATTCAACGTTGACTACCTTAGTAGTGACGATATTCCATGCACCGAGAATTGCATTTTTTTCTTCGCGAGTGATAGCGATGAGAGGCTTCTTTGCTTCAACAGCAGTAAGAAGAGATGTCATAGCTTTTGTCTTTGCAGTTTCAGGACCGAATGATTCGATAACCTTTACGTTGTTCTCAGTTGCCTTTGTAGAAAGGAGTGAAGTGAGAGCGAGACGGCGTTCTTGACGGTTCATATCAAGAGAGAAGTTTCTCTCGTTGCGAGGACCGAACACAGCACCACCACCACGACGCATTGGAGAACGACGGTCACCCATACGAGCGTTACCAGTTCCCTTTTGCTTGAACATCTTCTTCGTAGAACCAGCAACTTCACCACGATGCTTCGCGTGAGCGATAGCGATACGACCATTTGCTTGTTGGAGAACAAGGAGACGGTGGATGAGGCTCATATTTGGAGTCACTCCGAAGTGAGTAGCCTGGAGGTCTACAGTTCCTTTGGATTTACCGTTTATGTCAAAGAGAGGAGCTTTCATAAAAATTGAGTTTTAGATTTTATATTCTGATTTTCGTATAAACGGAAACTAGAATGTAAGAGTAATAAGAGAGTTGCGAGCACCTGGAACTGGACCCTTTACTGCGATCACGCGGAGATCCTTGTTCACGAGAACGAGAGGAACATGCTTGAGAGTAATTGTGTCGAGACCCATATGTCCGTGCATCTTCTTACCAAGTTTTGTACGACGTGGTTTGCGGTTACCGATAGAACCAAGTGCGCGGTGAAATTTTGAACCGTGAGAAGCAGGACCTCCGTGGAAGTTCCAGCGCTTCATAGCACCTTGGAAACCTTTACCCTTGGAAACGCTCGTGAGAGTGAAAGACTCAACACCTTCAAGGAGATCGAGAGAAATCTCATCACCCTTGTTCACGTTCTCGAGAACTCCTGTAGCAGGAACTTCACGAAGAGTAACACGCTTTCCTTCAGTCATTGCGATAACTACCGCATGGTAGCCGTCCTTTTCTTCAGTCTTCACTTGAGCGACAGTGAGAGTCGGAACGCGGATAAGCGTCACAGGTGTAAAAGCCCCGTTATGAATAACGCGGGTCATTTCAAGTTTTTTTCCGATAATACCAGCCATGTTGTGTGGAGAATAGATATTAAAATGAGAGGTTGCAAGGAGGCATCCAAGTTTGGATGGTTACCCAGCAACATCACTATTGTTTTGCAAAAAGTAGCCAGATAATATGAAAAAAGGAATATATGTCAAAAACTTTTTTACAAAAGATATTGTATTGGCTCTCTGTAGAGGAAAACCGTAGTGTCATGAATGTCAGGAATGCTTCACTGTATAAAAAAATAGGACAGAATTGGAAATATTTTTCCTTTTCTATATGATAGCGCCATGCAAACTATCAAAGCCAAGAAATCCCTCGGGCAAAATTTTCTCATCGACCAAGAAGCACTCACGGACATCGCGGGTTCTATCGAACTCTCTGGACGACATATCATAGAAGTATGACCTGGATATGGTGCTCTCACGGAACATATCGTCGCTGCAAATCCGAAGAGTCTTGATCTCGTGGAGCTCGATACGGATATGGTAGAAATTCTGGATTCAAGATTCAAGATTCAAAATAGATGACAAAAAGAGCAAAATGGGGGTTCGGGGGTCGAAACTGTTTGAGCGAAGGAGGAAGGAATAAAAATAACCCTTCATCATCAGGATGTCCTCACATTCACACCAATATATGACGAATATTCTGTGATTGCGAATATCCCCTATTATATAACGAGTCCGATTCTCTTTCATTTTTTGTATCCTGAGACCCTCTTTGTAAAGAGGGATGTCACGAAGTGACAGGGAGATTTTATATCTGAAAATACGGAACAAAATCCTCTGCCTCCTTCGTCGGCATCTCCTTTACAAAGGAGATTTGCACCACCAAGAGAAATGACCATCATGATGCAGAAGGAAGTCGGAGAAAAAATACTCGAAGGTCGTGCACGAAAACCGCATCATAGTTTCCTCTCGCTCGCGATGGAACTCGCCTGTGAAGAGATCGAGATTGTCCGCTATGTTGGCAAGGAATCTTTCGACCCAGCACCAAAGATTGACTCTATCGTCCTGAAGTTCAGTGTGAAGCAGACTCGAAATCCTGAAACAGAAAAACAACTCATCAACCTCTGGAAAATCGCCTTCACTCATCCACGCAAGACGCTTCTCTCTAATCTGAAGTGAAGTCACTATAATATAGAAGCTATCAGAAAGACACTCACCGAACTCGGATATGATGAGAAAGTGCGGGCGGAAGCAGTGAAGATGGAGGATTGGGGGAAATTATTATTTTAACCTTTAGTCTATTATGTTTTATACTTTACAGGAATTTATTATTAATCATTTTTCAACAATACTTGAGGTACTATGATTTATAGTGGCTTATTTGAGCCTTATTTTACCAATTCAAAAATACTTCCAAGATAAGAGCCTGCAAGAAAGACAGCTTCAATTTCAAAATTACCACAAACTTATTGGGGAACTTGTATGAGAACAGTGAACACCAAAACTTGATCGTCAAATTGCTATTGCTTATGAGTTACGAAATTTCCCATGATACTACGATGTAACATTGCGAATTTTAAAGTGATTACACAATAGTTGGTGAAATTCAACACTGGAAGTCTCTCGATTGTTGAAAGAAATTGATCTTACCATAAAATTCATTGAAAGTAAGTAACTACTTTCTGTCTTCCCTTAAACCATAAACGCCAGTGGATCTTTCACTTCCTCTCGCTCTTTTTCCTCTTTTTTCTGCATCTCGATGATTTTCTTGCGATTCTGCTCGAAGTCGTATCGCATAGCGGCAAGCATTTCTTCTTGTCGCTTTTTTGTCTCCATTTGGATTTTCTGTTTCTCTTCTTCATGCCGGAGATATGCATCATCGATTTCAGCAACTATTTTCTGGAATGTCTCATGTACCAGGATTTTTCGTTCTTCATCGGCATGGATCTTGACGGTGAGGAGTTTCTCGAGGTATTTCTGCCAGTTATCGAGAATATCTACCTTTCGAGCATCTTTCAGCACTTCGAAAATGGTATAGATATTGTACCGTTCCTCTTCTGAGAAGGGAGAAGAATTGAGCAATGCCACAAAACGGACATTCCCAGGATGTTGCAGAGAGGCTTTTACATCCATAATTTATACAAGAGCAGATTGGAATCCTTGAGATTTTTTCTCATCCAGATTCTTTAATTCTTCTTGCAATCTAGATTGTTGTCTTTCTGACTTCTGTGCGACTTCTTGAAGCTCTGCGAATGAGAGTTCTGAGAGCTTCTTCATCGTATCAGGAGAAAGTTTCTCGAGTTGATTCATATTGTTGATGAGAGCATCGAGAAGTTGCTGATGTTCAGGAGATCGTTCCGAGGCATGGGGATTTTCGATGGACATATGAGGACAATAAAAAAGTACTACCATGATAGTAGCACTTTCTCATACGTATCGCAAATATATGGAGATTGTCTCTCTTTGGTCTTTTATTGATTTTCAGTATTGATTTCTTATACTTTCTCGGCTCCTTGCTTCCAGGAGGGGCAAGGAGATTTATTTTCTTACTCTTTCACATTATGAGATTCTCTCGTAGAATCTTCCTCTGGAAGCGATGCTGGATGATCGAGATTTCGATTTTCCGAAAGCGTTTCGTGAGACGAAGACATAAGTCCGTCCGTCACGATAAAGAAAAATCCCCACTGTAATGGGGATTTTTCAAAGGAGATTTATTTTGCCCTTTCACAAGCATTCCTCTTTCGAGGACAGGGGCATTATATCAGATTTTTCTGTAAATCAAACTTTTTTCTATCTCTTCCCGATCTTCACAATGAAGAATCCTTCTGTCTCTCCACTTGGGAGAATGCGTATTGCTTTCTTCATATCCTCGCTGTATTCAACCCCCTTCCATGAAGTGAGTCCTAACTTCCACCAAGCATTTCCAGCAAGTCCGAGTGTGATATCTTGGATTCTGAGATCCTTGTTCTCGGCGAGTACTCGAGCTACGACTCACTCGTTCTCTTCCGGTGCAAGCGTACACGTCGAGTAGACGATCGTTCCGCCAGATTTCAGAGCATCAACTGCAGCAGAAAGGAGTTCATATTGGAGTTCTGCTTTTTGCTCGATATTGGCGAGTGACCAGAATCCGTAGGTCTTCTCATTCTCGAGATGAATGCGACCCTCAGCGCTACATGGCGCATCGATAAGGATTCGGTCAAAAAGAGGAATCTTGCGTTCAACCGCATCGGTGAGTTCCGAGTATTTCGGTTCAATATACTTCGCATATTTTCCCTTCTTGTGGATCTCAGTTCCCGTCACCTCGAAATCGCCTTCGAAATATTTTTTCGCATCAAGCTTCACTCACTCGATATTCGTCGCACCCTGGAGACGACAGTTGTGTATGAGCTTGTCGAAACGAATCTGATTCTGTTCGATAGCAACAATCTTCCCAGTATTGTGCATCATACTTGCGAGTTGCGTCGTCTTGGATCCTGGCGCTGCACAAACATCGAGAATCGTCTCATTGGAACGCGGGTCGAGTGCAAGTACAGGAATCATGGAAGCGAGCGACTGGAGATAGATTTTCCCATCATAGAACGCACGAGTTCCCTTGATCACATATTCGTGTTCGCGGTCGAAGAGATATGCACCCGTGACATTGTCGAACGGTTTGGTGACGATTCCTTTCTCAGCGAATTCCACAAAAACATCAGCACCATCTCCCTTCAGGAAGTTGATACGAAAAGAACCCATTCTCTCATGAGAATAAGCCGACATAACGGCATCAAAATCCTTTCCGAGGATTTTCTGGAGACGATCTTGAAGGAGTTGTGGAATTTTTGACATGTTCAATTGGGTTATAATTGTATACTACGGAATATCTGACATGTTTTATTCCTTCACAAAACACTTCTCCTCAGAAGCATGAATAAATACTTCTTCATTGTGATTGAATTTCTCATTCCACTCTTCGGGATTCCCATAGTCAGCGAAATCACGATACCATCCATGAGAAAATTTTGGTTTATTCGCAGCCTTCACGGGACACCAATAACGCTCAGTACGTGCACCAATCTCCACTGCATAAGCAAATACTCCATTCACATAACTACAATAGAGACAGTTGATTTTCTGGATCAGATTCAGGTAGTCGAGAAATCTTCGGTCATAGACAATATAATCTTTTCTCTTTACTCTCGGAATATGATAGAGAGAGAAAGCAGTCCATTGATATATTGTCAGAAAAATATCAAGAAGAAGAGTAGGAACAATCATCGCATAGATGAATGGGATTGAGAGAAAATGCCGAATATTCGTCGGAATCGCATATCGCCATGTTGGGAATTTGAATGACTTATTCCGCTTGCGGAATTCTTCGAGAAATATGACACGTCTTTTCTGAAGAGAAAAACCATATTTCTTGGCAAGTCGATCATATTCTTCACGGAGATCATTATTCAGTGATTCCATTTTTGCGAGAATCTCGCGGATTGTCTGATGCATATGAGAAATATTATTGTCCGTTACCTACTACAACCTTCGCATGGCGAAGCACTCGATCTCGGAGCATATATCCCTTTTCGAATTCTTGGATGATTTTTCCTGATTCACCTACCATCTCCGTCATGACATCATGTCGGTCTGGATCTACTTCTTGTCCGATAGAATCGAATGCTATCACTCCCTGCGATTCGAGATATTTCTGGAATCCAGCATAGAGAGAACGAACTCCGTCAACGAATCCATCACCTTCTATCCCTTCCTTGAGCTTGATAGCACGTTCGAGATTATCCACCTGAGAAAGAAGGGGAAGGAGAATCTTCGCGGACAAAAAATGAACCATATCTGCTTTATCACGCTCAACACGCATAAGAAGATTCTGGTAATCTGCTTGGGAACGAGCCAATGAAGCTTGAAGTCCAGCGATTATATCATCTTGGGTTGGTGTTTTTCCATCTCATGATGAAATAGTTTCATCCGCAGCTGTCTGAGCTATTTCTTCGAGAATAGTAGAATCTTGGTTTTCTTCATTCGGATTGATATTGTTATCTTGTTGTGTCATAGAAATTAAGTAAAAAGTTATTGATGAAAATGACTCGCGGAAGCGAGTCATACGAAGAATTATTTCATCTCCATCTTGAGCTTCTCATAAGCATCATCGAGTTTCTTGGTCGCTTCAGATATCCATGATTTGAGGACGTCACTACTCGTATCGACGAATCTTTCGGCTCGCGCTTGTGCATTTTGGAGAAATGCTTGTTTTTCTCCATATGCTTTCTCAATCAGATTCAATGCTTCTTGCTTATAGGCTTCACCTTGAGCGCTAAGATTTTCTATTTTTGACTGAATCTCTGGAATAAATCCAGATAGAACTTGTTCCACTTTGGACTTGAGGCTGTCAAAATCATTCACGTCTTCAAAATGATCATCGAAGAATTTCTTCGCTTCATCAAAAGCACTACGATGAATATCGACTACTTCCGTGATAAAATCCTCAACTTTTGATTCTGTGGAATCTACTGCAGATTTTTTAGGAATTTTTTTATCCTTGCGGAACTTCATGGCGACAGCGAGTCCGGCAGCATACCCTGCAACGAGAGTGAGAAGTCATTTTTTCATAAGAATAAAATTAAGAAGTTCAAAAATCTGACTCATTATATGAAGAAGTCAAAAAAATTCAAAAAATGATTGCATTTTCACCCTTTTTCTGTTACACTCTCCAGAGAAATAAGGGGAAACCCTTTTTATTATTGACTCCGTTATGCAAAAAGATAACACATTCACGTTCGGACTTTCAGAAATGGAAGCGATTGAGTCTTCTTTTCGTATCTGCGTCTGGAATGTTCACAAATGCCTCTCAAGAAAGCTCAAAACCGACATAGAAAAACTCTTCCATGAATTCGATATTATCCTCATGCAAGAAGCGGTTTTCTCAGAAAAATGGAATCAGATATGGGAAAATATTCGTCACTTCAAATGGGATTTTTTCCGCAGTTTTTCTCTGAATAAAAATGCTGAAACTGGAGTACTCACAGGTTCCAAATATCGACAAAAAATCCTCACGATTGTTCCGACAATCGACCGCGAACCGATTCTCCGAACTCCAAAAGCGACAGGAATCAGTCTAATTAACATCGCAGGAAAGAGCGAAAAACTCCTCGTCGTGAACACTCATGCGATGAATTTTAACCTTGGAAAACCATTTCTTCGTCAGATTGAGTCTGTATATGAGGCAATTCAGGGTCATGAAGGACCGATGATTTGGGCTGGAGACTTCAATACATGGAGCAAAAAAAGATTTCGTGAACTCGAAAAAATCACAGAGAAACTCGGACTCGAATGGCTCATTCCAGAGAATGATAAACGCTTTCTGAGACTGGATCACATCCTCTATCGAGGCATCACTCCGAAATATTCAGAAATTCGTCATGATATCAAGACTTCTGATCATTACCCAATTTTTGCAGAATTCGAAGTCGTCTAAAACAAAATCCTCCAGTTTTTGGAGGATTCTTTTAGTAGTGCTAACATGTCTCATTTGTCATTTCGACCGAAGTGAAACGGAGTGGAGAAATCCCTTTTTATTTTACTTAAGAGATTTAATACATCTCATTCTCAAAAGTGCATTTAAAAGAGATTCCTCCTTCGTCGGAATGACAAAAAGATGGACTATTATATCCTTCTACATCCATCTTCGGTGACGAGATAATCATCTTCGATACGAATGCCAATTCCTTCACTCGCGATATAGATTCCCGGCTCGATCGTGAGTACCATCCCTGGCGCCAGAGAAATATCCGAATCACCAACATCATGCGTATCGAGTCCTAGAAAATGCCCAATAGAATGCGGAAAATATGGATTCGTCAGTGCTGTGTATTTCCTGATATTTGGAAGTCAGAGTTTCTAACATATGGCGAACATATATTCTTTCACTCATATATTCCAGTTCTTGCGAGTAACTCCTGGTTTTAGGGTACTTTCTGCAAATTGTTTCACATCGAGAACAGCATCATAGATTTCTTTTTGTCTCGGATTCATCACTCCATCCACAATAAACGTCCGAGAAATATCAGCACCATATCCATCGAGTTCAATCCCGAAGTCAATAAGTATCAAATCGCCTGATTCAATTTGGCGATTATTGAGCGTATAGTGCAACATGCAAGCATTCGATCCACTCGCGACAATCGAAGGAAATGCCTCAATACCACGATGGAGTCGAAACTGATAGGCAATCATTGCTTCCACCTCATATTCATACATCCCTGGACGGACATTTTGGGTGAGATAATTGTACGTTTTTTCGGTGATTTCGACGGCTTTCTGGAGTTTTTCGATATCATTATCAGACTTCACGACTCGTTTCGCCATGAGGTGGCGATCCGCACTGGATATAACTTTCCCTGCCAATATTTCACGAATCAATACATATTCATTTTCAGTCGATGCAACGGTCTTCTCGGGCAAGAGAAACTGTCACTCGAGTCATTCTAGATATTCCTTCATAGCATTTCGAGGAAGAATTTCTCCGGCAAATCCGTGTGCGCGAATCTGAACAATATCCCACTTCACCGATTCCCAGATACGTTTTTTCTCATCGCTTTCATCGAAAAAAAGAATCTGTTCCCCCGTGCGAAGATCATGAAGCAAAATCGCTCACTCGATATCCATTCCCGTCCACGCGAGAAAATCCGAATCGACACGGAACGGATAGTGGACATCGCCATTGCGAAGTGGTGAAATACCGGATGCGAGGAGGAGGTAGGAGTTCATGGGCTATAAGAGTTCAAGTCTCACCACCGTCTCGATATGATGCGTATGTGGAAACATGTCGACAGGTATCACATCAGAAATCTGATACTTCGGAAGTTTTTCTGTTTTCTCATCGCGCATCTTGCCGACGAGAACTTCGAGATCACGAGCAAGAGTCGCAGGATTGCATGAGACATAGATGATTTCTCGCGCACCGAAAGAGAGAATATTCGGCAATGTCGATGGATGCATACCATCACGCGGAGGATCGATGACGATTGTATCGGCTTTCCCACCTTTTTCGAGAAACTCACGAGCAAATACTTCCGCCTTGTTGCAGACGAATTCGACGTTTTTCACCCCATTTCGGAGCGCATTTTTCTCACCATCGAGGCTCGCATCGCGCACAAGTTCTACGGAATATACTCGGTCGAAATACTTCGCCAGAAGAATCCCAATCGTACCTGTTCCTGCATAGAGATCAAGTAGCACTCCTCACTTGTGATGAATACAGTCAATCGCCTGCGTATAGAGTCACTCTGCGCCGTACGTATTCACCTGGAAGAAACTCTTCGGCTGGATCTCGAATGTGAGCCCAAGAAGTTCCTCGGTAATCGTCGATTTCCCTGAGAGAAGAACTGGATTCCCTGTCACAATATCTGCGAATCCTGTATTCTCAAGAAAATAGATGGAGACAATATTTCCATACTTTTCGGACAATTGTTGAACCATTTGTGTGAAAAATCATTGCTTTTCTCAGAGATTCTCCCAAGTGGAATTCACTGAGAACACAAGCATGATCTCTCCAGTTTTTTTCGCTTTGCGAACGACAAAATGTCTCCAGAAACCGTTTGCCTTCTTCGGATCATAGGTCGGAAGTCCTGAATTCCGCGAGAATCCATCAACATCGAGAAAAATATCATTTATTTCTTTATCAGCAAGTGCACAATACGTACAATCAACAATACGATCGAACTGTCCCTGCGCATGGAATCCGAATCGGAACTCATCATGAACCCCTTCTCGTTCGGAAATATATTTTCCCCAAGAGAACTCTACCTTATTACGATACCCGTAGAGCTCTGGCGATGGAACGATGGGGTGCCAGATTGTATTTCCCGTATATTCCGCAAGATGGAAAAATGCTTCCCGCACCTGTCATTCCTTGATCGCGAGCTGATCCGGATATCCGATAGTGAGCCACTTCGCTCCACCATAGAGCTGGAATCCTTCTGGAAGTGGAACTTCTATCGGAGATTTCTTCACGACATCGAGTTGTTGGCCTTCATAGTGAGACTTCTTTGCCTTCAGGATGCGGACATTCACCACACTTCCCGGGATGCATCCACCAGTGATGATAACTTTTCGTCCATCAGATGCTGTTGCGAGTCATTTTCATCCGAAGATGAGCTTGTCGATCGTGAGATTTTCGAGGATTTGATTCTTAGCCATAGGAGAGAGATTTATTCATTATAAAGTTTTTCTGATTCGCCGAGCACCATTGGTTCAGTCCCGACCCAGTCATCGAATATTGCGAGCCACCGAGCAAGTATTTCTCTGAAGTACACCTTCGGTGCGATGAGAAAACTCACATTGGCAGCGCCGTATCCAATCGCATCAATCGAGTGATTCTGAGCCACGAAGAGAGCTCGTTCGACATGGAATGGCTGGGAAATGATGGTCACTCAACCCGTGAGAGAAAATATTTCCTTCGCCCGGACAACAGAATCGAGCGTGCGGAACCCAGCATAATCGAGTGTGATAGCATCTTCTGGGATTCCTGCATTCATGAGCGATTTCTTCATCATCTCAGGTTCATTGTATGATTGGGTTGCATTATCTCATGAGACGAGAATATGGTGGATTTTCCCTTGTTCATAGAGCATCTTCGTCGCTTCGATGCGCGTCGTGTAGAAGAGATTCACTCGTCCATCGCTCGCGGATGGCGAGGTTCCGAGAAGAAGTCCAACATCACGTTCTGGGATTTTCTCGACATCGCGATAGACTTCCCCTCGAACCGTCCATGAAATATACGCCCATGGAAGCATGAGAACAAGGAGAAGACAAGCAAGAATGAGGGGAAGGATTTTACGCATGAAGGGTGGAAAAGTATTGTTCAAGAATGTCGATGTTTGGATAATCTATGGAATAAATATGAAGATTTCTCATATCTTTTGGAGATATCCAATCATACCCAGCTCATTCATGAATACAAAGGATATTGCTATATTCAGGCTTCCATTGAACTGCGAAAAGATTCACCTCAAGTCGAGAAATATCAATCACTTCCCGAATCGTAAGACCAATTTTCTTCAAATCATCAGGAAAAAGTGGAATATTTAATTCTTCTTTTATCTCTCGGATAGCTGCCATTTCTGCTGTTTCTCATGCTTCCCAACCGCCACCGAAAAATCCCCACTCAATATCATCTTTTGGGATATTGCGTCGATCTTGGATAAGGATTTTCCCATCTGGTCGGTAAAATGCTACGATGCTCGCGAGACGAAGTTGCATACTAAAAATTACGAGCAATAACTACTTTCACATTCTTTGGATTCTTGAGAGTCAGAATATCGTCAGTAAATTGTCCCTCAAATGGAATACACCTGGTCGTTGCCTTCCATTTTTCCTTGATTTCCTTCTCCATTTCAGGATTACCATCCCACTCGTAGAGAGCAAATTTCCCTGCCTCGATGACTTGACCTACCTCCTCGAGAGTGGCACAAGCAACGGTATTTTCTCGGAGACGCTTGGCGCTATTCCCGAGAAGAATTTTTTGTCACTCTTCGTGCATACGAGTCACCGCTTCGTCAGCGAGTTGACGCTCAATAATCACCTTTTCTCCTGAGATACGAGAAGCCACCACACACTTTCCTCACTCGATATCTCGCTCTCCACACTCAATACGAACCGGATATCCTGATTGTTCCCAATCACCGATTTTCTCCCCGAGACGAGCATCGCGGAAGTCGATAAGCACCTTTCCTTTTGTACCAACGATAGCACGGAAGTATTCTCCTTGAACTGGAACTTCTGTGTCACCTCAGACTAAATCTTTCGCAATCTCACGAGCGTAGGCATTTACTTTTTCTGCATTGTCCTTTCCATAGATAGGAAGGATGGTTGCTCGATATTCACTGAGTTTTGGCGGAACGATGAACCCTCTATCATCTGAATGCGAAGAGATAACTCCACCGATAGAACGAGTAGAGAGCCCCCAAGAAGTATACCATGGATGAGTGAGTTTTCCTTCTCTATCCTGATACTGGACACCAAATCCCTCCATAAATCCCTGCCCGAGCAAGTGGCTCGTACAGATCTGGAGAGCCCAACCATTGGACATCATTGGCTCAAACGTATAGGTCGTATCAGCGCCAGCAAATTTCTCACTCTGACTCTTGGTTCCAGCGATTCCATCGATGGCAAGAAGTTCACGAATCGTCTCCATGTAGACTTTGTAGTGAATATTAAGCGCAAATGTGTTGGCGTCTTCACGAGTTTCATGAAGCGTATGTCCCTCTTGCCAGTAGAACTCGGCGGTGCGGAGAAATGGGCGTGTTCGCTTTTCCCAACGAAGTACACTCACCCACTGATTGTAGAGAAGAGGCAAGTCACGATAGGATTGGAGCTTATTTTTGAAAAAATCACAGAAAAGCATCTCCGAAGTTGGGCGTATAGCGAGCGGTTCTTCGAGTTCCTTGTTTCCTCCGATAGTGACTACTGCAAGTTCTGGAGCAAATCCCTCGACATGGTCTTTTTCTTTCTCGAAAAAGCTCATCGGAATCAGCATCGGAAGATAGAGGTTCTGCACTCCGAGAAGATCGAGTTTTGCTTGCATGGTAGAGCGAATCCTATCCCACATAGTAACAGCCTTGGGCATGAAGGTGATACAACCTGGAGTTGGAGAGTACTCGAAGAGATTGGCAGCTTGAGCCACATCGAGATACCACTGTGGATAATCTTGTTCGCGAGAAGTGATTTGCATATGAGGAAAAGTTAACGGGAAGTATTATAAGGAAAAGTCTATTTTTCGGAAACAAAAAATCTTTTTTGAAGTTTTCCAATGAGAAGCTTCGAAGATGTTGATTGTTTACCATTTCCGAATCGACTATTTGGAACGTGAACATGATACCAATCTCCATTCTTTTGTTCGAGAGAATTTTGGAGAGAAAGTATGAGATTGATTTGTTCTTTTGTAAGTTCAGTAACTTGTAAATTTGATCATAAGGTAACCAGCAATAGCTTACCTGTTTCGTTTATACGAGATATTAGAGTTTCGGTCCCATAGAATAAAAATATTAGAAAAATAAAATCCCCCATCGGTTTTTGACTCTCGTGGGGGATTTTGGTTTTTGATTTGCAAAACTACCTTTCGAGAGTCGAAAGGGGAGGCGGAACAAGGTGTGTGAGGATGCGAACCTGATGAGTCATATCTGGATAGTATGGATTGGAGAGAAATTGTCAAAAAGATTTTTTATCCTCGGGAATATCGATACAATTCAACCTATGAATTCTCTCTTTTCTCAAAACATTACGCCGCTTGCGTCCCTTCTCCGCCCTGAGAAGCTCGACGACCTCGTCGGACAACAGCACCTCATCGGAGCCGGAAAACCGATTCGCAAGTTCATCGAAGCAGGCCGACTTCCGTCGATTCTTTTCTGGTGACCTCCAGGATGCGGCAAGACGAGTATTGCACGTGTGATTGCGAACTCACTGGATGCAGAATTTTTCCACCTCTCGGGCGTTCTCTCGAAAAAAGAAGATGTCGTGAAGATCATCGCCAAAGCGCAGAAAAACTTCTCCGAATGACGACAAACGATTCTCTTCCTCGACGAGATTCATCGCTGGACCAAATCTCAACAAGATGTCCTTCTTCCATGGGTGGAGAAAGGAATCGTGACGCTCATCGGCGCTACGACTGAGAATCCAAGCTTCACGGTCATCAATGCCCTTCTTTCTCGCTGTCGGACGTATGTCCTCGAACCGATTAAATCTGAAGAAGTGGTGGATTTCATCATGAAAAATCTGCCGACAATCTCGGAACGGTATCCGAATGTTAATTTTGGACTCCCCCTTGATAAAGGGGGTGGGGGGGATTTAGTTTCTGATGTTCCTTTCCGAGAATATAATCCGAACAACAAAGAAAAGGCTCGTAAACTAAGAGCTAACATGACGGAAGCAGAAAGGAAACTTTGGTTATTCTTGAAGCAACAACAAGAAACATGGAATCGTCAGAAACCAATCGAACATTTTATCGTTGATTTTTACTGTTCAGCATACAATCTTGTTATCGAGGTAGATGGAACAACTCATTGTACAGAAGAAGAAAAGATGTATGATGCCCACAGAACTGAAATATTAGAAACTTTGGGACTTACAGTGGTACGATTTACAAACGAGGAAGTATATAAGAGTTATGAGGGAGTGTGCGAGAGAATTATGGAAATCATTGAGAAACGGAAACAAAATCCCCCTAACCCCCTTTCTCAAGGGGGAATGAAGCCCCAGAATCCTTTTGAACTCATCGCCCGCCTCTGAGGATGAGATCTCCGCAATACGATGAATCTTCTCGAAACCGCTTGCATCCTCCAGTGAGAATGAATGCTCACGCGAGAGATGATCCTCGAAGCAGGAAGCAAGTCGCTCATGTACGACCAAGATGGTGAAGAGCATCACAACCTCATCTCTGCGATGCACAAGTCCCTTCGTGATTCAGACGGCGATGCGGCAATATATTGGATAGGTCGCATGCTCGCGGGTGGTGAAGACCCGCGCTATATCGCCCGTCGCATGATGAACTTCGCGAGTGAGGATATCTATGATGCACAGGCAATTATCCTCGCGAATTCTGTCTATGAAATCTGCGAAAAAATGGGAATGCCCGAATGTGAACTCCCTCTTCTGAATGTCGCCTACTATCTCGCCGATGCACCGAAGGACAATCGCATCTACATGGCTCAAAAAGCGATGCACAACGATATCCGAGAATATGGAAACCTCGGTGTTCCACTCCATCTCCGCAATGCCCCGACAGAACTCATGAAGGAGATCGGATATGGAAAATGATATGAATACGCGCACAATCTCGAGTCGAAGAAAAGCGGGCAGGAACACTTTCCAGAGGAACTAAAGGGGAGGAAATATAGAAAGTAGAATCTAAATTAAGTATATCTTTCAATCCTCATTTTTGAACCTACCGGACTCAAAGAAAGTCTTTTCGTATCATAATGGCAAGTAGTCCGCCTTTCTCTCTTGGAATCTCCAAGCATTTATTGCTTCCGAGAGAGTTCCATTATAGTACTTATTCATCGGATGATTCGGATTCTGAAATACTTCATTTTTTATCTGATCTATATCAACAAAGGCACGGAGAATCCAATCCATCTTAATTCTCGTGACATACACCTCCTTCTCTCCTTCATTTGGTGCACCGCCAATAGGTAGGAGTACTTCATCTTCTGGAATACACATTTCTGCGACGAGCCCTCACTCATATAGATAACGTTCAATCCTGTTTGGTCATCATATTCATCAGACAGAAGTGGAAAGAAATGGTGCATAGCACTGCTGCAATCATCCTGTTTTCACCAAACACAGAGTTACATAATCTACTTTATGTTTTACCCATTCAACCAAATCGTTATAAGTTGCATCTGGTGTAATATCAATATCTCACTCGTAACCATGCCCTCGCACAAACCTAATAAATCATCCAAAACTTGTATCTTCTCAACTGTATTTGGGCACGTTATCAGATGGTAGAATAATTCCACTATCAAAAATCTTCTCAAAAATTTCCTGTCTCATAAATCTATAAAAAATCACCTTCCTTCCATTTTGATCTAGGAAATGTGATTGTTTCAGTATCTCATCTTTTCTTTCCAGAGAAAACCTATTATTGAGTTCGGATTGATGTAACATTTTTACAAGGTAACTATTAAATAAGATTTGTCAAAAAAGTTCTTTCTATGAGTATGAGAGGAATAAAATTTGCATTTTCCATTTTTCCCATATAATGCCTCTATCGAATCAAAAAGGACCTGCTCAACGAGCGAGTCTTTTTTTGACTCAGTTCCTAATCGTTCCTTCTAATCACCAGTTACTAACCAACTATAATCTATGTTCGACCTTCAGAAGATCGAAGCCGCGATCAACCAAATATCGGCTGAAAAGAAGATTGCCAAAGAAAAACTCGTGGAAATCATCGAGCATGCAATCAAGACTGCATACAAAAAAGACTACGCATCGAAGGATGCGAATGTGAACGTTCACCTCGATATCACAACAGGAAATGTCGAGATTTCTATCGAGAAAACTATTGTCGAAGAAGTAGAAGACGAAGACCTCGAAGTATCATACGAGGAAATCGGTGGTGCTGATTCTGGATTCAGTATCGGTGACACCGTCGAGATCGATGTCTCTGATGAGATCGTCGGATCTGAGGGATTCGGTCGTATCGCATCTCAAGCTGCGAAGCAAGTCATCGTCCAGAAGATTCAGGAAACTGAGAAAGAAAAACTCTATCACCTCTTCAAGGACAAGGAAGATACTATTGTGAATCTCCGTGTCGAACTCGTGGAGAAAAACCGCGTTGTTTTCGACTACAATGGGAATCAGGTCGTTCTTCCAAAGTCAGAACAGAACTCAAAGGACAAATACACTCCAGGACAGCGTATGTACCTCTACGTTCGCAAGGTTGAGATCGATCCAGTGAACGGACCTCGTGTTGTTCTCTCTCGCAAGGATAAGGAACTCGTCGTGAAGCTCTTCGAGATGAATACTCCAGAACTCGAGGAAGGAACGGTTGAGATCGTATCTATCGCCCGTATGCCAGGTGTGAAGACGAAAATCATCGTCGCCTCTGATGAGGAAGATGTAGATCCAGCTGGATGTCTCATCGGTCCGAAGGGAATGCGTGTTCGTGGAATCGTCGACGAACTCTTCGGAGAAAAAATCGACATCATCAACTATACAACTGATCAGGTCGAGATGGTACGCCGCGCACTCATCCCAGGAACCGTCGAAGCCATCGATATCGACGATGAGAACACGATCATCCGCGCGACAGTGAAGGATGAAGAGAAGGCGAAAGTCCTCGGTCGTGGTGGTACAAATATCAATATCGCTGGCGACCTCCTCGGTTACCGCATCTCTCTCACGACTATCGGAGGAGAAGAGGTGAAGCCAACGGATGGGGAAGAATAAAACATCTTATGAATCAAAAAATCCGATATCATTTGGTATCGGATTTTTAGGCTAGCGTAGAAACGTTATTCAGATTCTTTCTCATCTGAAAAATCAATATCCAACCCTAAATATTGTAATTGCTTTCGGAATTCACTATCTATAAGGGATCTATATTTTTTGACGTCTCAAACCACAGTATATTTTCCTCATTCTGCATCATAATGTGTCTTCGGGAGGCTATCATTCTTCTCTAATGCGAGAATAAAGAGCTCATCAATAATTTCTTTTCTCTGCTCTGTATTCTTGAGATAGAATTGTTCTCGCAGCTTTTCTGTGATTCTTCCAGAAGCATCAATCCATCCGTCTTTCTGGAGATTTTTCATGATATCTTCTGGTTTTTCTGGTCAAGAAAAATACGCATATGCACCCCCTGCGACAAACATTGCAGCAGCACCAATAGCCAACCTTCACTTATGTGGCATTTTTGATGCGATACCCGTAAGGATTTTTGTTGTTGCAGGATTTGCGGCTGGTTTTGTAGCAAGAGTTCGAACATTGCGCACTCATCGTGATATCTGTCCGATACCACGCCCGATGTCATGCATGTAGGTAAGTTTTGCGGCTCCTTTTGCGAAGTTTCCATTCCTCATATCAATAAGTCAGCTTCAAACTCGCGTAACCTCATATAAGAATACTCCACCGACCACTCCAGTAAGAGCAATGTCAGAAAATTCTGGCATTTCTCCATCTGCTATCATTTGTCAGAAATTTACGGTCTTATCACGGATGATCCCCCAAGTTCCATATGCTGGAATAAGAGCTGTCTTACATACATCCATAAGGCTTTCTCCTGTTGTACCATTCTTTTTATCACGTGCATCCCATGCAACCGAACCGAGACTCACAACAAGTGATGCAGCTGGAATAACTTCAGAGAGTGCTTTGATACCACCAGGTATTGTTGAGAGAAATGCTCGAAACTTGGATATATCATCCATATTTTCCATATGAAGGATAACGGTATCTCCACTTCTTGCGAGCTTGAGTGACTCATAAGAAAGCTTGAGACGCTTGAGTTTCTCGCTCATGGTTCATACATCTCCGATGAGTGACTGTTGCCACTTTTTTACGTTGTCTATATGTTCTAGATATCTGAGCGCTTCACCTGCCCGTCAACCACCATATTTCGCCATTTCTCGTCTGAGAGCATCTGCAATACCTGCAGTACTCGAAGGTCACTTTACAAGATTTTTTATTGCCTCACGAAAAGCATTTTCATTATTGAGGCTTGCCTTGAGTGCCTGAGTATTGATATGCTTAAGTTCAGGATTACTCTCAACGAGACTGTCGAGAGCATCGATAATTCATTGATGATTGAGCTTTCCTTTCACTGTATGTTGTGTAACAGCCTCCATAACAAGTGAATTTGCACGGAGATCTCTGACTCCATCCAGCATATGAGCAAATGCCCCAAGTTTATCTGTATATCCTGATCATCTTGCAAGGATTGATTCTATTTTTCAGAACTCTGAGGCAAGCGTGTCATATTCCTTGAGATATGAGAGTTTTGAGAGATGTTTGAGTCCATCCACCCCTGTAGTTGTATTGGTAAACATGATTCCTCCAGCAACGGCTCAACCAAGAACGGTGCCAATAGTACGAAACAATACACTATTGACTCCATAGAGCTGTACGCGAGCCATATCGAGTGCGTGACTATCCCCACCTTGAGCCTTTTTCTCAAGCATGGAACCGAAGTTCTCAAGTGATATAGAAGTTACTGGCAAGCCAAGCCCATCAAATGTAAGCTTGATAAGATTTCCTGCCGGATTGAGAACAACCTGTTGAGTAATCGCCCAGAATGGAATAATCCCTGAAAGTGAGAGTTCCCACATAACGCGAGCAGGATATGTTCCAGCAACATCAAGCGTGGCATCGAATAGCTCACCAATATTTATCTCCCCCTTATCCAATCGTTCAGCAACTTTTACTATGGATTCTGTATTAAGTGATTCATCAAAAATCGAATAGAGTTTTTTTATCTGCGCCTCAGAGAGCTTATTTCCTCAGAAATATGTCATCGAAATTTTCTCTGAAAAGCTTTTTGAAATCTTCTCTATAAACTCTTGTCTTCATTCTTTTGTTATGAGTTTCCCTCGAATATCTTTAGCAGTAGTGCTCAAAGATTCTGCGCCTTTCTGTATTTTATCCTGAACCTTTTCCTCCTTCTCATCAAACTTCATCCCAAAAAGCCCCCCAATACTCTTGAAGAGCTTATCAAGACCCAGCATCCTAAAGAGCGCGGAAAAAATATCTTTGATAGCATCAATAGCTTTTCCTACCATTTTTCCTCCTGCATCAACAGCCTTCGAAAGTGAATCAATTCCTTTGGTCGCATCAGCGATACTTCCAGCTGTTGCAATTGTGCCAACAGCCTTCAAAGCATCTTGTCCAACTGCAAGTCCCTCATCTTTGAGTTTCTCAGTAGCTACACCAACTGCCTTACTTGTTTGTTCAAGAGCCTCAGAGGCAAGGATATCTTTTCATTTATCAGCAAGTTCCTTTGCCTTATCTGCGAGCTCTGCTTTTTGGATTGCAGCAAGTCTTTCTTTTAATACTTTTGCTTGCTCGGCTGGATCAACTTTTCCAATGGTGCTCGCAATCTCATCAAGCTGCTCGTCGAAGATTTTGATAACTTCTTTATCTGAAGGAATCTTCTCAACCGCAATACCGAGTTTTTGTGCTAGAGCTTCACGAGAAAGCTCAAGAACTTCTTTTGGTTTTGGAATAGATGTATTTTGGAGTATTTCGGGAGAGGTCATAAACTTATTTTAATCGATCTTTTACTTCATCAACGGTAGCCTTCATGATTCATGTTCCTGCACCAACAAAAGATGAAGCTTCTTTTATGGTAATCGCAACCCAATTAAGCAATAAAATCTCTTGATACAGTTTTACTGTTTCGCTCGGATTGAAAACATACTTCCCGAAAGCATATCAAGTACCATCACCAATTGCCTTCAATAATCCATCAGAATTCTTCTTATATTCATCAGAGGTAATATAATCTATCGTTGATGCTGATATAACAATTCCGAGCTTTCAGAGTCTATCTCATGACATCCACTTACCAGATTCTCAAGAAAGAAGAAGTGTTCGTATGTTATCTCCAGCATTCTGAATAAACTTCTGTGGATGATTTCTCCAAGGACTCGACATCTCTCTATAAATCTGAGAGAAAGTCTGATTCTGAACCCATGCAGCGGAATTCTGTATAGCTTGCATTATATGCAATTCTCACTTCGTTAAATCTTTAATACCAGACCAAACATTATTTTCAGCAAATGGAAAAATCTGTCGGAATTTTCTGTTATCCCCCTGTAGAACGAGATCAATATTCTTCCACTTCCATTCATATTCTGGTTTCTTTTTTTTATCACCATGAGCATCATGCTCTTTTTCATGTTTCTCATGTTTTTGTTCCTTATGCTGAGGCTGTTCAGATGAAACTGATTGATTATTAGAAACACCTTCGGCCAAGCCCCTACGGCGTCCAGCATACCCCTCTTCCATGAGGATTCGTGTCTCCTCTTTGCTAAATCATGACTCACTTGCCTCTGGAGTTTGACTCTCTCTGGCAAGGATTCTTCATTTCTGCATCACTGTTTCGGCATTATGAGCCTTGAGAAGGGAATCTTTTTCTTCCTGAGAAAACTCTCGACCAAGTCGCTCACTTGCTTTTTTTAGCCGAGCAGGGTCATCAAGTGATTGATTCTGGGCAATGAGTTCATCGCTTACGGTTTTAGTTCTTCATTCTTTGATTGGAGTCTCTGGAGAAGTGCTTTTTGGGGCTTCTTGGGTAACCTCCACTTCTCCCTTTGGAGTCTTCTTCGCAAGGATTCTTCCAACTCCCTTGAACATACTTGCCATGAGCATTGCTTGAGCCATTTGTTCAAGTGTCCAATTATCTCTGTGGTCAAATACAACTGAGCCGATAGTGGCACTGGTTCCAAATATGGCAGTACCCTCAATAGTAACTTGTCCAGTAAATGGGAGAATATTTTTTGCGAATCCCGCTCATTCCTTGAATTGAATTCCCTGTCCGAGTTTTCCAGAAGTCACCAATTTCCCAATTCCACTCATAACTCCCATCATAGCGACGGATTGAACATATCCCTCTTTTGAGTGCATAGATTTCCAATCTCCATTTTCCATGAATCCACGAGTTGATGCAGCACCGAACTCAAATCCAACACCAGACCCAAGGATTCGAGCAGAAGTCGTTGAAATCTGTTTTACTTTGCTTGCTGAGCTATATGCACGAGCAATCTCTGCTGCACGCAGACCATTCCGTGCAAACATAACAGAATTGATGGTCACCGTTGCTGTACCGGCTGTCACCACACCCGCAGCAATAGCAAGAGCTTCCATCGCAATCATTCAGCCAACTTCTTTTGATATATCCCATGACTTATCAGACATCTTCCATGTTCCAGCACCGAGAATATCTTGTAGGAGTTTGAGCTCTTCGGAATTTTGTGCTTTGTTGTAGAGGGTCTGATATACTATCTCTCGCTTTGCCATCATGAGGATGGTGAGATTCTCATTCCATACTCTCGCATCATCCTCATCCAGCTTCTTTCATGGATGATTTGCTTGAAAGACCTGAATATATTGTTCCTTATTTTTTATCCAATTACTATTCGCATCTGATCTTGCTCGGTCAATTGCCTCACTGATTTTCTTGCGAGCTTCCGCTCAGAGTCCAGTAGCAGAAAGGTCTCCATTTCTTAAGAGCACTTCATCTGCAGGAAATCCAAACTCTTTCTGATTCTCTTGCATCAATCTCTGGGCAACCATATCAGATTGATCCAGACGATCACGGATAAATTGGAGTACTGCAAGATGACGCTTCTGACCATCTTGGATACGAAGTGCCTCATTGATGACATAGAGGTCACTATTTTTCAAAAAGTTATTATTACTAAATAACGCTGGAGTAATAGCTGTTACATCAAGAATCTTTTCTCAAGACTGAATTTCAGAGGATGAAAAAAGTCGTGAAACTTCCTGAATTGCTTTTTCATGTTGCTCTTTCTTTCCAGGATTCTTTAGGAGATACGCATCAAGAAGAAGAGCAAAATCCTGAACGATACCAACAGACCTCTTAAGATTCTCTGGAGCCTCTTTTGAAATATTTAACTTTAATAGGAGTGACTCTGCATCGATTCTCTTAGGGGCTCACTTTGGTCCAGTGAGGTAGTATGGCCCATCTTTGAAGATGATTGATTGTTTTCTAGTAAAGATTGAATCGGTAGACTCTGCTACAGGAGAACTTTCTGAGGCTTTTGGTCTCTTTGATATCTCAGAGCCATCAGGAGAGAGCAAAGTTTGGTCAGGATAATCTGTGGTTTTTGATTTTGACTTCTTTTGAGGAACGTCTTTCTGTGATTTTACTGTTTCTGGCTTTTGTTTTGGATTTTCAAGAAAATCTGAAAGATATACCCAACCAGTACCATTATGAATCTTTCCTCATGCTGAGACCTTTGAGTATTCAACCAATTCTTTTCCATTTATAACTTTCTTTCGTCCAGTAAGCGTAACAACTGAATCTTTTGGTAAAATAATACCTTGTAAACTGAGGTCAATTTTTCCATCAGAGTCCAGACTACGAATCCCATCTTTCGCCAAAAATTCCTTTCAACGAAGAGAGGAACCTTCAGAGATTTTCTGTTGATCAAGCTGATTACTCGTATCTTGCTGTACTTGCTGTACTTGTTTATAGTATCGCTCATATACCTCAAACAATGGGTTGAGTCCACTATTTGGATAATCCTTTCGCTCTTTTGCAATCATCTTCTGGATTTCATCGTGATTCGGCTTTTGTTGTTTGAGCCACCAGATTGTTTGCTCACGAGTAGAAAAACGATTTGATCCATACTCAAAACCACTAAAAGAATCACCGAAAAGACTGATTTCTGATTCTTTTCCGTTTTGTGCTCGATAAGTATCAATCGCGAGCTCAAGATCGTATCTATTTGCCATACAATAACATTAAAAATATAATTACCCCTCCACCCTACCATATTTCCATATATTTCGCAAATATTTGAGACGGTTTTCGAGGTTCATAGAATGAAATATATATATAATGGTCTAGAAATCAAATTATTCTCTCTATTTTGAGAAAGTCAATACTCTTACTACATGAACCAATTTCTGTATACAAATCTTTTGCGAGGATTTTTCTGTATTTTCCTTTTCCCATGCCCCTTCTCACAACTCTATTCTCACAACTCTCAACTATTTTTGACATTCCCCATTTTTTTCATATTATTCCCGCGAAAATTGGAATTTTTCTCGAGACTTTTCAGAAACATATCTGGATTGCTTCACCCCAATGGTACTTCCAAGATTCACTCTGTGAATCAATGGGTGCATTCTTCGCAATGACGGAAACGGAATTGTAATTGGGTTCCTCAATTTTTAATTATTCATTTTTAATTGTTAATTATTCTCTATGGCTATTTCTAAAGACCTGAAGAATCTCCGAAACTTCGGTATCTGTGCCCACATCGATGCGGGTAAGACTACCACTTCTGAGCGTGTTCTTTTCTATACAGGTATCAATCACAAAATCGGTGAAGTGCACGATGGTGGTGCAACTATGGACTGGATGGAACAAGAGAAGGAACGTGGTATCACGATCACTTCCGCTGCGACTACCACTTCATGGAAGGGTGTTGACCTCAACCTTATCGATACTCCAGGACACGTTGACTTCACGATCGAAGTGGAGCGTTCTATGCGCGTTCTTGATGGTGCTGTTGCGGTTTTCGACGCTTCACAAGGTGTAGAGCCACAATCAGAAACAGTATGGAAACAAGCAGATAAATATGGTGTTCCTCGTATCGCCTTCGCGAACAAGATGGATAAGACTGGTGGTAACTTCATGATGACATACGAATCTATCGTGAAGCGTCTCGCTGGAAACAAGGTAATCCCTATCCAGCTCCCTATCGGTCAGGAGAATGATTTCTCTGGAATCATCAACCTCATCAACATGAAGGCATACACTTTCGACGGAAAGATGGGTGAAAAGGTAATCGAAATGGAAATCCCTGCATCTCACCAGGCTCAAGCAGAGGAATGGCATGCAAAGCTCGTCGAAAAGGCAGCTGAGCAAGATGATGAACTCATGAATAAGTTCTTCGAAAACGGAACTCTTTCTGAAGATGAGATCAAGGCTGGTCTCCGCAAGGGGGTTATCGCCGATGCAGTATATCCACTTCTCTGTGGTTCCGCTCTCATGAACAAGGGGGTTCAGCTCGTTCTCGATGCAGTTGTGGACTTTCTTCCTTCTCCTCTCGATATCGACAATGGTACCATCACTGGTACTGATGTGGATGATCATGAGAAAGAAATCGTTCTCAAGCAAGATCCAAATGAATCTCTCGCAGCTATCGCGTTCAAGATCATGACCGATCCATTCGTTGGACGTATCACTTTCGTTCGTGTCTACTCAGGTACTCTCAAGTCTGGTTCATACGTGATGAACTCTGTATCAGGTGGGAAGGAACGTATCGGACGTCTCCTCCAGATGCATGCGAACAATCGTACAGAAATCGAAGAAATCCCAGCTGGTAATATCGGTGCTGTCATCGGTCTCAAGGATACAAAAACGGGTGATACTCTCTGTGATGAAGCGAAGCCTGTTGTTCTCGAGCGTATGGTATTCCCTGAGCCAGTTATTTCTATCTCTGTTGAGCCAAAAACTAAGGCTGACCAGGAAAAGATGGGTATGGCCCTCAATAAGCTTGCTGAAGAAGATCCTTCATTCCGCGTATCGACAAATGTAGAAACGGGTCAGACGATCATGGCAGGTATGGGTGAACTCCACCTCGAAATCCTCGTGGATCGTATGAAGCGTGAATTCAAGGTCGAAGCAAACGTTGGTGCTCCTCAGGTTGCTTACCGTGAAACAATCACCCAAACAGTTACTGATGAGCGTGGTGTACACAAGAAGCAATCAGGAGGACGCGGACAGTTCGGTGATGTTACTATGACATTCGAACCTATCACTCCTGAGATGCGCGCAGCCGATCCAGAAGGACTCAAGGGAGAAACAGTATTCGTGAACAAGATTGTCGGTGGTGTGGTTCCTCGTGAATTCATCCCTGGTGTAGAAAAGGGACTTCTCACTGCCTACACTCGTGGTATCATCGCTGGTTATCCTATCGTTGATGTTCGCGCGACTCTCACATTCGGTTCTTACCATGATGTGGATTCGAATGAACTCGCGTTCCGTATGGCTGCTATCAAGGCATTCCGTCAGGCTGCCAAGAAAGCTCGCCCAGTACTCCTCGAACCAATCATGCTCGTAGAAGTGAATACTCCTGAAGAATACATGGGTGACGTTCTCGGAAACCTCAACTCAAAGCGTGGTCAGATCATCGAAATGACTGAACGTGGTATGGCAAAAATCATCCGCGCTCACGTACCTCTCTCAGAAATGTTCGGATACTCAACCGATCTCCGCTCATCTTCTCAGGGTCGTGCGACATACGCAATGGAATTCGCACACTACTCTCAAGTTCCAAACAACATCACAGAAAAAATCCGTGCAGAACGCGGAGTGAAGTTCGAGGAAGATGAGGAAGAATAGAAATCAACACTGAAACTTAGTACAAGTTTTAGAAAAACAAAAATTCCCCTTGATTGGGGAATTTTTTATGGTATTGAGGAAGAATAGAAATTGATGCACTTATGAAATCCCTGCTGAAAAATGGGGATTTTTTCTTGCTTTTTTTGATTTTTCCCTATAATTCTTCTGCATGATACAGGTGCCAAACACATCGTTCATCGAATAAAAAAGAGGTCTTTACTGACCTCTTTTTTCATTTTTATAATCTAGCAAAATCTCGACATGAAACTAATCTTCGTCACAGGCTGAGTTCTCTCAGGAATCGGAAAAGGAATTGCCGCCGCATCCATCGGTGCCCTCATGAAAGGCATGGGATTCAATGTATTTTGTCAGAAGTTCGACGGATATCTGAATGTCGATCCAGGAACTATGAGTCCATTCCAGCATGGCGAAGTGTTCGTCACCAATGATGGAACTGAGACGGATCTCGATATCGGGCACTATGAGCGATTTCTCGATACGGACATGAACAAGTTCTCTTCGTTCACGAGTGGGAAGCTCTATGAAGAAATCATCCTGAAGGAACGTCGTGGTGATTATCTCGGCGGAACAGTTCAGATTGTTCCGCACCTCACTGATCTCGTGAAGGAAAAAATCCGTAATGGAGCAGATTCATCGAGTGCCGATATTTCTATCATAGAAATTGGCGGAACCGTCGGTGATATGGAAAATGAATATATTCTCGAATCTGCGCGCCAACTCCAGCATGATCTCGGACATGAGAATGTTATTTTTGTTCACGTTGCCCTTCTTCCATTCCTTATGGCATCGAAGGAACTGAAGACAAAACCAATCCAGCACTCTATCCGTACACTCATGAGCTACGGTATCAATCCGGATTTTCTCATCGTGCGTGCTGATACAGACATTCCTGCGGATATGCTCGACAAAATTGCTCGTTCGACCGGACTCAAGGATGATCATGTTATCTCTGCGCCAACCCTTGATTCTATTTATCGTGTTCCACTCTCGTTCAATAAGGAACATTTCGGTGAGAGAATCGCTGATGAACTCAAGCTCCCGATTAGCACTCCAGATCTCAAAAAATGGGAAAAACTCCTCACGAATATCGATAGCTCCAATGATGTGCTTCGTATCGGTATGATCGGGAAATATGTCGGTCTGGAAGATGCGTATTATTCACTCAATGAAGGACTCAAGGCAGCAGGATTTGCTTACCAAAAACGTGTAAAACTCCGATTCATCGAGGCGGAAGATATCGAAAAAGAAGGAACAAAAGTTCTCGAAAATCTTGATGGAATCTGTATTCCTGGTGGTTTTGGGAATCGTGGAACAGAAGGAATGATCACCGCGGCACAGTATGCTCGTGAGAAAAAAATCCCATACCTCGGAATCTGTCTCGGATCGCAGATCATGGCGATCGAATACGCCCGTAATGTGCTCGGAATCTCGGATGCCGATAGTGAGGAATTCGCACCAGAAGGACAGAACAATATCATCCATATCATGGAACACCAGAAAGGTCTCA